>CAZCWA010000268.1:3408-7118 GCA_964502265.1 uncultured Myxococcaceae bacterium
ACCACCGGCTGGGTGAAGACCATGTCGTAGGTGAGCGCCGAGCACCACGCCACGCGCGGGTAGTCGGGATGCTTCGTCCAGCCCGCGGCGGCCTCGATCAGCGGCTCGTATTCGGGCTTCCACTCGCCCGCGTAGTAGGCCTGCCGCTGGTACTCGCGGATGGACTCGGGCGTGGCCTTCAGCTCCTGCGCGTACCACGCGTCGATGGTGCGGTAGGCCACGAGGTCGTCGTAGTCCTCGAGCCCGATCGGGTTCACCAGCGCCAGCTTCGTGGTGCGCTCGGGGAACATCAGGGCGAACCGCGCAGCGAGCATCCCGCCCATCGAGTGCCCCACCACCACGACCTTCTCCACCCCGAGCGAGTCGAGCAGGGCCGCCGTGTCGTGCGCGAGCTGCGCGAAGGAGAACTGGTACGCCTGCGGCTTCGACGACTTGCCGAAGCCCACCTGATCCGGGACCACCGTGCGGTAGCCGCGCGCCATCAGCGCCCGCATCGTCTCCTCCCAGTAGAAGCCGGAGAAGTTCTTCCCGTGGAGCAGCAGGACCGTCTGGCCGTTCCAGCCCTCCGGCTGCTCGTCCATGTACGCCATGCGGAGCGGCTGCCGCTGCGACTCGAAGCGGAAGTCCCTCACCTTGAACGGGTAGTCGTAGGTGGAGAGCTCGGCGTCGAAGCCCTCCTGATGCGACTTCGACGCTGAGACCGGCTCGGCGCGCGGCGGGGTGGCGCATCCGGAGGCGAGGACCAGGATCAGCAGGGCGGGCAGAAGCGATCGCATGCCGCGGGTCTGTCACCGCATGACACGAGGAGCAACCCTCCCACGCGTGCTCCGCTCACTCGGTGCCTAATTGCCGGCGACCACCTGCTCGCGCTCGCGCAGGAGTCCCTCGGATCCGCCCGGCAAGCGCACCCACCCTGCCGTGTGCTCGGTGCGCGCGAACACGCCCTCTCCCGCGCGTCCCAACTCGATGAAGCCCACCGCCCGCTCGCCTCGGAAGTAGTCGACGCGGACCTCGATCTCCGGTGTCCCCGCCGCGGGTGCCTCGCCCCGGCCGAGCACGTCCACCGCGACCTCCTTCCACAGCCGGCCGTGCCAGTTGGCAGCGAACGGGTCGGCCGCGCCGGTGTCGCCAGCGACCACCAACGTCTCTCCACTCTTCAGCAGCCGCCGCTCCTGATCGCCGGTGCGGATGCGGATCGCGTCCCACCCCTCGTCGCCGAACGCGTGCAGGCGCCGGTCGACGAGCCGGCTGGTGGCGAACTCGAGATCCGCGAGCAGCGTCCCCCGCAGCAGGTACACCCGACCGTCCTCCTCGCTCAGCGCGTACGGCCCCGGCGCCTCACCCGATGCGAGCCGCAGCCGCGTCGTCGTCCCGCGGGCCTCCACCTCCAGAGACCGCCCGCCTTCCGCCAGCCCCAGCTCCGTGAGCTTGTCCTCGGGCAGCTTTCCCAATGACCGCAGCGCACGCAGCGGCGTGAAGCTGTCCAGCACGCGGGCCGCGCTGTCATTCGCCTTGAACGCGCGCGTCTTCGGCTCGCCCTCCGCGCGCTCCTGCTGGTGCACCCACGTCCCGTCCCGCCCGCTCACCAGCTCCACCACGCGCTTCGGGTCCTCGTAACGGACGCGCTCCAGGGTCGCCTTGGTGGCGTCGATCACCACCGCCACCGCGTCCTTGTCCTCCGGCGGCCGCTGCCAGGTGACGTACGCGGCCACGAGCCCCGCCACCGCCAGCGCGCCCTGCAGCGCCGCGCCCTTCGCCTTCATCGCGCAGCCTCCTTCCCGCCTGCATCCGCGCGACGCGCCTTGCGACGTCCTCCGCGGCTGAACCAGAAGCCCGCGCCGAGCACCAGCCCCGGCACGAGGAACACGGTCGAGTAGAACCACGCCACGTCCTGCTCGCGGGTGTGCTGCACGCGGACGTCCTCCTCGTTGTTCGTCTCGCCCACCAGCGCCTCCTCGCCGAGCAGCCACCGCAGCCCATCCAGCGCGAGGTACGCGTTGCCGACGCTCTCCATGATCGGATCGCCGAACACGTCCGAGTCCCCGAGGACCAGAAGCCGCGCCTCCGTCCCATCGGTGTTCCCGCGCGTCACCGCGGCGGCAAGCTCCCACGCCCGCCGCTCCTCGCCCTCGCCCTGCGAGAAGTCCCCGTCTTCGTCCACGAAGGTGGCCGCGTGCGCGCGAACGGTGAAGTCGACCTTCACGTTCTCCGGCCGCGCGTCCATCACCTGCACCGCCGTTGCGCCGAACATCGCCACCGTCGCGCGTTGCCCGAGCCTGCCCAGCGTGGTCACCGACGGGTGCGAGGAGAACGTGTGCGTGAGCAGGTTCACCCGATGCGCCGCCGCGCCGGTGCGGGAGAGGAACACCTGATCGTTGGCCAGCAGCCGTCCATCCGCGCGCAGCCCGAACGGTGCGAGCAGCGCGGCATGATCCCGCCCCGCCTCGGGCTCGATGGCCAGCAGCACGCGGCCGCCGCGATCAAGGTAGCGCAAGAGCGAAGCCTCCACCTCGGGAAGCATCGGCTCCTGCGCGCCGACGACGAGCACCGCCGCCGCGTCCGCCGGAACGTCGGTGCCGAGCCCCTCGCCGAGGCCCAGCGCCTTCACCTCGTGGTTCTGCCGCGCGAAGAGGTCCCGCAGGATGCGCACCGTCCAGCGCTGGTCGGTGCTGCCCTGACGCTCCGCCGTCCGCTCGCCGTGGCCGGTGGTGAAGTAGAGCGTGCGCCGCGGCCGCGAGAGCGTGCTCAGCCGCTTGTGCACCTCGCCGTCCATCGAGCGGAGCTGGCTGCGCGCGCGCTGCAGTTCGAGGCCGATGCCGTAGAGCTCGCGCCGCTCCCCACGCGCGAGCACCACGGTGCCGTTGCCGGTGACGCCCAGCTCCCGTGCCCGCACAGGCTCCAGCGCGTGGTCGAGCACCGAGACCCGGAGCTGCGGAGAGTGGCCGGCCAGCTCCTTCAGGTAGCCCACCACCTCCTCGCGGACCTCGTTGCCGGGCGGGAAGAAGGCCGTGACCTCGACAGGCTCATCGAGCGCGCGGACGAGGTTGACCGTGCCCTCCCCTGGCCGCGTGGTGCGGAAGAAGGAGAGGTCCCACTTCACGTCGCGCGCGTTGGCCACGTAGTAGGCCGAGAACCCGAACACGAGCACCGCCGCCAGCCCCGCGCCCGAGAGCACCGCGTCGCGCACCCTACCCGCCTCTGCCTTCGGCGCGCGGTGCATGGCCGCATAGGCCAGCTCCGCCAGCACGGTCGGCAGAAGGCCCGCGGTGAGCAGCGCCGGCCACAGCGCGGACAGCACGGGGACGAGCCTCGGCCAGTCCTTCGCCTTCGCCGGCGAAAGGAACTCCGCCTGCATGACGTAGAGCACCAGCGCGAGTGCGATCACCGAGCCCAACCCGAGCAGCAGCCGCTCGACCTGCACCCGGCCGCCATCGCCGTCCATGCGTCCCGCGCTGCGAACGCGGATCGCCCGGACGACGAGCGAGCCGACGACGAGGAGCGCACCTGCCATGGAGAGCACCACGCGCGCGGTGCCGACCGCGAACAGCCGCTCGCCGGCGAAGAGGAGGAGCAGTCCGACGAAGAGCGCAGCGGAGACGAACACGCTGCGAGAGGAGAGCGGGTTCATCGCCACCTCCTCGCCTCGAGCACCCGTGTGGCGGCGAAGAGGCCGACGAAGGTGACGAGCAGGTAGTAGACGACGCCGCGCA
>CAZCWA010000269.1:0-7083 GCA_964502265.1 uncultured Myxococcaceae bacterium
CTCTCCGAGTTCCGCCGGCGCAAGCGGCAGATGGCGGTGGTGGTGGACGAGCACGGCGGCACCGCCGGGATGGTGACCATCGCGGACGTGGTGGCCGAGGTGGTGGGGGACATCGCCGAGCTGGGGCGCAGGGTGGACGAGGTCCGCACGCTGCCGGGCGGCAGGCTGGAGCTGCCCGGGAGCACGCAGATAGACGACCTGGAGGAGCGGCTGAGCGTGGACTTCGACGTCGAGGAGAGCGACGTCAACACCATCGGCGGCTACCTGATGATGCGCCTCAACCGGGTGCCGCGGGCCGGTGACAAGTGCGCGGTGGGCGAGTTCGACGTGCGGGTGACCGAGATGGACGGCCCCCGCGTGGTCACCGTGCGCATCGAGCCCCGGGCGACGTTGCCGCTCCCGCCGCCTCCGGTGACCAACGCCTGAGCGCGCCACAAACGGCTGTCAGCCGGTGGGGGCGGCGGCGTCGTCCTCGAGCTCGGCCCTCTGGTGCAGGCGGTGGATCATGTAGCGGAAGATCTCGCTGCGGAACGGGTCGCCCACCCGGTACGCGCGGTGCCACACCGCTTCGATCAGGCCGGCGATCTCCTCGGGCGGAAGCACCCGCCGCGGATCGCCCAGCGGCTGCCGGTAGAGCGTGTAGTGGCCCTCGCTGGCGCGCGACATCCAGGGGTGGAAGTAGGACACGTCGAAGGGCACCACCCGGCCGCTCAGCACCAGCCGACGGAGCCACGGGCTGTCGCTCTCCACCTCGCCCAGCACCGCGGAGAGCGGCTCGCCCGCGGTCTCGAGCGCCTCCTCATGGAACGCCTCCACGAGCTGCTCGCGCAGGCGGTGACCCAGGCCGCCGCTGCGGTGATCCTCGTCCACCGCGAGGTAGGCGACGAAGCCCGCGTTCACCTCCGCGAGGTAGGGCCCGGCCGCCGCGGCCACCGGCGTCTGCGAGTCCCCCTCCACCGCCGCGAGCAGGTGATAACGCCCGCCCTTCGCCTGCCCGCGCCGGGTCTCCTCCAGCTCCGCGAGCAGGAAGCGGGTGGGGTGCACGTCCCAGATCGCGTCCTGGATCAGCGCGATGGCCCGCCGCGCGATGGGCGCCCGCTCGTCGGTGACATCGATGATGCGCAGTTCCCCCGTCCCCTTGTCGGCCGCGCTCACGCGTCCCCCCCTTGTTCGTGCGAATGGGTGATGCCCGCGGACGCGCGCTGCGCCGCTTCCATGTCGATGTCGAAGACGCGCGCGGCGTTGCGCCAGAGCAGGCCCTCGCGCTCGGCCTCGGTGAGGTCGAGCTGCTGGACGAAGCGCACGTAGCTGGTCACGTCCGCGATGGGCCAGTCGCTCCCGAAGAGGAGCTTGTCCGGATCGTTGATGTAGCCGATGGCCTCGTTGACCTTGCGCACCAGCACCGGCCCGAAGCGCTCGTCGAACGCGCCCAGCGTCAGGCCCGAGATGTCGGTGACGACGTTCGGGTTCTTGTAGACGACCTCCATGGTGTCCGCGAACCACGGGTTGCCCAGGTGGCAGATGACGAAGGTGACGTCGCGGAAGCGGACCGCGATCTCGTCGACCTCGAGCGGGTGCGCGAACTTCACCCGCCCGTGCGCCGCGTACGTGTCACCGGTGTGGATGACCACCGGCACGCCGAACTCGCTGGCGATCGCGTAGACGCCGTGCACCGCCGGGTCGTGCACGAAGTACGGCTCGTAGCCGGGGTAGAGCTTGATGCCCTTGATCCGGCCCTCCTGCAGCAGCGCCCGGAGCTCCTCGCGTTCGGCCGTGGGCTCCGCCGTGTAGCGCCACCCCGCGATCACCCCCAACCGAGGATCCCCATCCACCAGACGTGCGATCGCGCGGGCGCTCGGGCGGTCGTCGTTCACCAGGTACGAGGAGAGGATCAGCGCGTAGTCCACCCCGTTGGTGTCCATCGCCGCGCGGAGCTGCGCGAAGCGGTCTTCGAGCCTCGCCGGCGCGTCCGGTCCGTAGCGATTGAGGTGTGTGTGACAGTCGACGAGCATGAGGAGCCCGCCCCGTGGCGGTGCGCCCCAAACATGGGCATCCGCGCCGCTGCCTGCACGAGGTCCAACGGACGACAGCTCCGGACCTGCGCGGGGGTCAGTACAGGCGCAGCAGGGTGGAGCGGACCACGAACTTCGGATCGCGGACGTCGATGATGTAGACGTCGCCGGTCACCTCGTCGAAGGCGCCGCCCATCAGCAGCGAGCCCAGGCCCACCGCCGCGAGGTACGCCGCGTCCCCCGCGTTCTTCACGTCCATCTGGCTGAGCTTCTTCCGGAAGCTGTAGCGGCCGCGGAACTCCCACGTGGTGCGCACGCCATGCGGGCTGCGCGCCGCCACGTGATCCGGCATGCCCTCGTGCGTCCCCATCTGTTGCGCGATGCGCTGGATGTGCGCGTCGAAGAGCGGGTCTCCGGAGGACTGCGCGATCACGAGCCCGGTCACGCGCCCTCGTGCGTCCTGCACCAGCTCCACGATCACCACCAGCTCTCCGGCGCCGAGCCGCCGCGCCAGCTCCTGCACGCGCTCGTACTGGTCCGCGGTGGCCGCCGCCATCTGGTGGCCCCGGTTCGGATCCGGGACGTCGAAGCGGTGCCGCTGCTGGCCGGTTCCCTCCGGCATGTGGGGCGCACCGGTGGCGCCGTACTGCTCGACGTCGAGCAGGTAGCCCTCGACCACGCGGTGAAGGCCTGCCTTCACGTCGAGCTGCAGCGGCCGCTCCACCTGCGCGAGCCGCTCGAGCTCACGCCCCAGCTCGCGGAAGTAGTCGTCGGTCGCGCCGTTCTGTACGCGCAAAGAGGCGAGGTCGTCCTTCGCCCAGCCGTCCACCCGCGCCATCGCTTCTCTCGCGCGCGCCTCCGCCTGCGCCCGGCGGGTGCCCTCGTCCACGGGCCCTTCGTTGGTGACGGTCCGTCCGGTGGAGCCGAGCCAGTCTCCGGACCGGCCCGCGGCATCGTCCCGTCGGCGAGGTGCGCCCACGATGAAGTCCCCGCGCGGCACGAGCGACCTGAGCCGGGGCGGTGCCTGCTCCTCCGTGATCGACGGGCCCGGGGCAGGGGACGCTTCCCCCGTCTTTGCTGCCTGTCCTTCCGGCGCGGTGGGCGGGCTCGGCGCCCTGGCAATACGGCGCTTCGGCCTCGCCGCCGGAGGAGAAGAAGGAGAAGGAGGAGGAGGAGGAGGCGAAGAAGGCGGAGGCGGCGGCGCGCGCTCGACCCAGTCGATCTCGATCTCGACCGGAGCGGCGTCCAGAGCCGCTTCCTGGGCGGGCGTCAGCCTGGCGGGTTCAGGCACCTCCGGGGTCATGGCTGACCAGATGAGCAGCCCCCCGTGCACGCACAGGGAGAGCGCCACCGCCAGCGAGAGGCGGCGCGAGCGGAGCCAGGCGGTGGCGGTCCGGCGCGGCATGCCCGGGAGTCTCGGCGTTCTCCCGGGCGACGGCAACGCGGCTTTCGGTCGAGGCGAGGCGCTCCCTCGCCGACCGGAGCCGGACTAGATCCCCCAGCGGGCGCGGAAGTAGAGCTCGAGCGCCTCGACCTCGGACGCATCCAGCACGCGGCCGTAGACGAGAACCTCGGCGATCTCGAGGGGCGCCGAAGGCGGCTGCAGGTCCTGCTTCTGGCCGAGGAGGATGCCGCCCATGCCGACATTGCCCGGGTTCGCGTTCGCCAGCGTCTCGTCCTCGCCGTCCACGCGGAGGGCGGAGGCCGCGCCATCGAAGCGGGCCACCATGAAGTGGAACTGGGCGCCCGCGCGCGGAGCGCCGATCGAGGTGAACCCGGAGCCGTACATCTGCAGGCCTCCGCTGGTCTCGCTGATCTGGATCCGGTTGCGGTGCGTGGTGCCGGCGGGCGCATCGATCAGGTTGGCGCGCGCGCCTGAGGGCGGGCTCCGGTAGACGATGAGGACCGTCGTCGGCTGCAGCGGCTGGGCGAAGAGCGCGGTGAGCAGGTGGTCGTCCACCCCGTCGAAGGCGATCGACGGGCGCCCGTTGATCGACGAGGCGACGAAGGACGGCCGGCGGCTGGCGTTCGTCTGCGAGAGGTTGCGCGCGTTGGAGGTGAGGTCGAGCCAGTTGGAGACCTCGGTCCCGTTCGCGGGCAGCGCCACGCCGTCACCCAGCAGCTTGTCGGCGGCGAAGGAGGCCTCGAGCCCCGCCTGGATGGGAGCGGGGAGCGAGACGGTGACCTCGGCGGTGGCGCTGACCGAGGGGTCGGCGTCGCTGGTGGCGACCACGTGGTAGACGCCCGGCGTGGTGGGCGAGGTGTACTCGCCGTTCGCATCGATGGTGCCGCCTGCCGCGCCCTCGAGGACGCTCCAGGTCACCTGGAGGTTGGGCACGCCCGTCACCGTGGCGCTGAAGGTGTGGGAGGCTCCGCCCACCAGCAGCACCGTGGCGGGGCTCACCGCAACCTCGACGACCGGCGCCGGGATGACGGTGACGACCGCGGTGGCGCTCTTCGACGGGTCCACCACGCTGGTGACCACGACGTGGAAGACGCCGGGCTCGGACGGCGGCGAGTACAGGCCCTCGGCGGAGATGGTGCCGCCCACATCGCCCTCCAGAACGCGCCAGGTGACCCCGCTGAGGGAGGTGCCGGTGACGGTGGCGGTGAACGCCTGCGTCCGGCCCAGCTCGACCGTCGTGGACTCGGGGGAGATGGACACCGCGATCGGCGGCGGCGGCGGAATCACGGTGACCGTGGCGGTGGCCTGCCGGTCCGGATACGCCGCGCTGCGGGCGATGACCTGGTAGGTGCCCGGCTCGGACGGCGCCGTGTACAAGCCGTTGGCGGTGATCGTCCCGCCGCCGTTCTGCTGCACGGACCAGAGGACGTCGGTGTTGACCGTCTGGGTCACGGTGGCGGTGAACCGCTGCGTTCCACCGCGCTCGAGCGTGACCGCTCCCGGATGGATGGTGAGCTGCACGCTGGTGGGCAGGTGCACCGAAACGACGGCCACCGCGCTCTTCGACGGGTCGGCACGGCTCACCGCGCGGACGTGGTAGCTGCCCGGCGCGCCCGGGGCGGTGTAGCGGCCGTCCTCGGTGATAATGCCGCCCTCGTCGCCCTCCACCACGCTCCAGGTGACGGCGGTGTCGTCGGTGCCGGTGACCTCGGCGAAGAAGGGGAGGGTCTGGCCCACCTCGACCTGCGGGTTCGCGGGACGCAGGGTGATGGCGACGGTGCGGACGGGCTTCTTCACCGTCACCCGCGCCGATCCGGCGTGCGAGTCGTCCGCCTCGAGCGTGGCGACCACGTGGAAGGTGCCCTCGGTCTGGCCGGCGGTGAAGACGCCGTCGGGGGTGATGACGCCGCCGGCGCTTCCTTCGCGGATGCTCCAGACGACCGCGGTGTCCTCGGCGCCACTGACCTTCACGGTGAACGTGCGGCGCTCGCCGAACTCCAGCTCCGCCTCACCGGGCGAAACGAGGACGCTGACCTCGCCACCACAACCGGCGAGGATCGCGGCGGAGAGGATCGCGGCCCAGGGGGAAAATCTCGTCGGCTGCATGCGTCGTGCTCCGTAGGGTGCTGTCGTCTGAACCGCCCCGCGGAGGCAGGGCGACGAGGTTCCGGCTGAACCCCGTACGCGCCGGGTCTACTCCAGGAGGTCGGCCTTCACCAGCACGTCCCCACCTGCTGGCACCCGCGCCTCGACCCGCTTCTCGAGCCCGAGCTGCGGGTTCTTGAGCACGATGGTGTGCGAGCCCGCCGGGAGAACGACCGGATCGATGGGGGTGATCCCGAGGCTGCGGCCACCCACGAACACCTCCGCCCACGGGTTCACCCGCAGGAGCATCCGGCCGTTGGCGGGCGCAGCCGCGGCCGCGGGGGCTGCGACGGCCGGCTGCACGACGGGCGCGGGGCGGCTGGGACGCGCACGCGAGCGCACCCGTTCACGGGGCTCCGCGGGCTCCACCTGCGTCTGCGCGGCGGCGGGGACGACCTGAGCGAGGGGCGGCGGTGCTTCGGGGGTGGCGATCGCCGTGGGCGTGGGGGCGGAGGGCGGCAACTCGGACGGAGCCGCCACCGCCTGCGCGGCGCCGTGGGTCTGCGCAGCCGGCGCAGGGGCCGCCTTCTGCGTCTGGTCCGACTCTGCCGCCGAGGCCACCGCCGGCGCCTCGCCGCTGCCACCGAACATCCACGCCGCCGCGGCGCCCATCAGCAGGAGCGCCACGGCCGCGCCGGCGAACGCAACCATCCGGCGGCCCTTCCCGGCGCTGGCCGATGCGGCGCCGGAGGCCGAGTCGTCCACCTCGATGTCCAGGATCACCGCCGAGGGAAGGTCCGCCTCGCGCGTGCCCACCGCGAGCGAGGGCGGCGGGGTGTTGATGGGGAGGATGCCCCGGTTCGTGAGCGCCGCCTGCTCCTCGCGGGCCGAAGCGCTCCACCGCGCGGCCGAGGGCGTGGGCGTCCGGGCGTTGGTGCCAGTGCCGGTGCCGTTGCCAGCGCCCGTCCCGGTCCCGCCCGCTGCGCCGACGCTCGAGCCGTTCACGCTCCCGGCGCCGGTCCCGGCGCTGCGGGTTCCGGACGGGGTGCGCGCGCCGACCGTGGTGGGGAGCCGGTTCGCCGCTTCCTCGGGGAACAGCTCCTTCAGCATCGTGCCGATGTGGGCGCCGGTGAGCGTCTGCCCGATCGCGTGGATGTACGCCTCGAGGGCGACCGACATGTCCTCGGCGCTCTGGAAGCGGTCCGCCGGATCCCGCGCGATGGCGCGCATCACCACCGACTCGAGCTGCGGCGGCACGTGGGGGCTGTAGGCGCGAAGCGGCGGCGGGGCCTCCTGGAGGATGGCGCGCATCAGCCCCGGCTCGGACGGCGACTGGAAGGGGCGAACGCCCCCGGTCAGCAGCTCGTAGAGCACAACGCCCATCGCGTACACGTCGCTGCGCGCGTCGATCTGACCGGAGAGGATCTGCTCCGGCGGCATGTAGGCGAACTTGCCCTTCACCGCGCCGGCGCGCGTGGTGGAGACGCTGCCGGCCGCCTTGGCGATGCCGAAGTCCACCACCTTGGTGACGCCGTTGAACCCCACCAGCAGGTTGTCCGGGCTCACGTCGCGGTGGACGAT
>CAZCWA010000270.1:0-7075 GCA_964502265.1 uncultured Myxococcaceae bacterium
GACCTGCGGCGCGGACACGGCCGACAAGGCCACCCACACCTCGTCCCCCGCCTCGCGCTGCCACTCGAGGTGGCCGCGCAGGTCGGCGAGGACGTCCATCCATTCGGGATCTCGATGAGCGCTCAAGGTGAATTTTCCGCCGGGGAGGTCGGTTGGCTTTACCACGATCCGGTCGATGGTTACGCTCGACAGGGCCGGGCGACAGGGGAGCGAATGGGAAAGCTGGCGCTGGTGGTTCTCGCAGGGGTCGTCTTCTTCTTGTGGCCCAATGACGCGTACGCGTGGGGACCGCTCGCCCACCTGCACTTCTCTCAAGGGGCGCTGGCGGACCTGAGCGCCTACTCGCCTGCCCTGCGCTTCATCCTCACCCGCTTCGCCAGCGAGTTCCTCTACGGCTCGCTCGCGGCGGACATCATCGTGGGCAAGAACCTCGCGCGCTACGAGGTGCACTGCCACAACTGGAACGTCGGCTTCCGGGTGCTCGACAAGGCGAAGGGCGACGCGCAGAAGGCCTTCTCGCTCGGGTTCCTCTCGCACCTCGCGGTCGACACCATCGCGCACAACTACTACGTGCCGTACAAGACCGTGCAGGGCTTCAAGGCCCGCGCGTCCGGCCACGCCTACTGGGAGCTCCGCTACGACCAGCGGCTGCCGAAGGACCTCTGGCAGGTGGCGCGGCACGTCTCGCAGAAGCACTACCGCGGCCACGACGAGCACCTCGCGGACTGTCTCTCGCAGAGCTACGTGGTGCCCTTCACGCTCTCGAAGTCGCTCTTCGGCGGGCTCCTGCTCGGGGCGCGGCTGAAGAAGTGGCAGCG
This sequence comes from uncultured Myxococcaceae bacterium, assembly GCA_964502265.1. GTDB lineage: Bacteria > Myxococcota > Myxococcia > Myxococcales > Myxococcaceae > JAFAFL01. Next base: position 819 of record CAZCWA010000270.1, read on the forward strand.
GATGACGGAGGTGATCGCCGGCGAGCGCGATCTCTTCCTCGGCGACGAAGAGGTGAACGAGTGCCGCCGCCTCGCGGTGGGCAACATCCAGGACATGCTGCGCCAGGCCGATCAGGCGATGTGCGTGCAGGCGGATCCCACCGGCGAGCGCAACATCCACATGGCGAACCTCTACCGGCGCCAGCTCAAGGAGCGCACCGACCTCTCGGAGAAGGTGCAGAACCAGGTGGTGGTGAAGAGCCGCCACGCCTTCCGGGACGCCATCTACGGCCGCCTCCAGATGCCGGAGCTGCCGGACCTGCAGCCGGCGCTCGCCAACGCTGCGGGCAACGGCCTGGTGCTGCCGCACGACGAAGAGCCGGCGCTCATCGGCTGACCGCCCAGGGTCAGAGAAGCCGTCCGAGCACGTCCCAGATCCCGCGCGCGACCTCCCGTTTCGTCCCCGCCAGCTCGTGCCGGGACGCCGCGTCCGGCCCCAGCACGACGACCCGGTTGGTCTCCACCGCGAAGCCGGCGCCTTTCTCCGAGACGTCGTTGGCGACGATGGCGTCGAGCCGCTTTCGCTGAAGCTTCTCGCGCGCGTTCTCCTCCACCCGCTCCGTCTCCGCCGCGAAGCCCACCAGCAGCGTCCTTGGCGCCCGCATCCCCGAGTGCACGCGCTCCGAGGCCTGGGCGAGCACGTCCGGCGTCCGCTCGAGCACCACCGTCTGGTCGCCCGCGTGCTTCTTCTGCTTCTGCGGGGCGACCTCCTTTGGCCGCCAGTCGCTCACTGCGGCGGAGGCGATGAAGACGTCTGCGCCCTCCACGCGCGCGAGCACCTCGCGTGACATCTCCTCGGCGCTGACCACGTCCACGATCCCGAGCCCCGCGCGCTCGTCCGATCCCAGCGGGGACGGCCCCAGCACCACCGTGACCTCCGCGCCGCGCGCCCTCGCCTCCTGCGCCAGCGCCAGCCCCATCTTCCCGGTGGAGGGGTTGCTGATGAAGCGCACCGGATCCGAGTGCTCGCGCGTGGGCCCCGCGGTGATCAGCACGCGCTTTCCCTTCAAGGGCTGCTCGGCCCCCGCGAGCAGCTCCACCGCCCTCTGGACGATCTGCGGCACCTCCGCCAACCGCCCCTGCCCCACGTCGCCACACGCGAGCTCGCCTGCGCCCGGGCCCACGCTGCGAAACCGGCTGCCGTGGTCCTCCACCAGCGCGCGCAGGTTCTCCTGCGTGATGGGGTTCTCCCACATGGCCACGTTCATCGCCGGCGCGAGCAGCACGGTTCCCCGGTACGCGAGCAGCGGTGTGGTCACCGCGTCGTTCCCCATCCCGGCGCGGATCCGCGCGATGAGGTCCGCGGTGGCCGGCGCGATGATGAAGAGCTCGGGCCACTTCGCGAAGTCGAGGTGTCCGAACGCGCCCTCCTGCGCGGGATCGAAGTAGTCGGTGAGGACCGGCCGGCCGGTGAGGCTCTGGAAGGTGAGCGGGGTGACGAACTGGGCGGCGGCCGGCGTCATCGCCACCCGCACCTCGGCGCCCTCGCGCTGGAGCTGACGGCACAGGTCCGCGGCCTTGTAGGCGGCGATGCCTCCGCCCACGCCCACTGCGATGCGACGGCCCCGGAGCCTCTGCGTGTCGACCATGCGGGTTCTCTAACCCAAACCCGTGCACCGGACTCAGGGAACGAACGAGAGCTCGCGCGTCCCCGGCACGTCGATCGTCCGCACCTGCGGGGCCTCCTCCCCCTCGCGCAGCCGCGTCCACAGCACCGTGTAGCGGCCCGGCGGAAGCGCGTTGAAGGTGACCGTCTCTGCGCGCGGTTGGAACACCATCTGCGCCCACGCGCTGCGCGGCAGCTCGAACATCGCGTTCGGCGTGGCGGGGACCGTGCCCCGGACGATCCACACCGCGTGTCCGTTCTGCGGCGTCACCCGCACGTTCACGGTCGAAGTGCCCGGACCCGGCCCGATGTCGAGCGACATGCCCCCGCCCTGCACCCGCGCGAAGGTCACCGGCTCGCCGGCGAAGGGCCGCTGCACGCGCGGGAGGAGGAACTGGTACGGCCCCTCGGGCAGCTCGAGCGTGTACCCGCCGTCCTGCCCCGTGACCGCGGTGAAGCGCTCGGCCCGCTCGATGTGCGTCGCCTCCAGCTCCACGCCTGCCGCCGGCGCACCGTTCGCGGTGAAGACGCGGCCGCTCACGCGCACCGCCTGGCGCAGCGTCACCTCCACCCGCCCCGATCTTCCGTCGCTCAGCGTCGCCTGCGCGGTCCCCGAGAGCGACCCGCGGCTGGCGGTGATCGCGACCTGCCCCATGTGCGCCGGCACGCTGAGCGTGAACTCGCCGCGCTCGTCCGAGACCGTGGTCCCCTCGCACACCTCGCAGCTCACCGCCGCGCCCGACACCGGCGCACCCTGCGCATCGCGCACGGTTCCCGAAAGCTCCGGCTCGCGCCTCATCACCACGTCGCCCACGTCGCTGACGTCCGCCGGCGCGTCGATCATCGTGGAGCCGTAGCCGCTCGCCTCGACCACCCCGAAGACGCGGTTGCCTTCGCTGGCCAGCGGCTGCTCGAAGCGGCCATCCGGCGCGTTCACCGGCCGTCCGTCCACCCGGAACTGCCGCACCGGCTCGCCGCGCTCGGTCACCACCCGCCCCCGGTAGAGCCCGCGCTTGTGCACCACCACGCGCACGCCCGTCGAGCCCGAGGGCGCCGTCACCCGCTCGCGCTGGTCGTAGTTCGGATGGTGCGCCTCGATTCGGTAGGTCCGCCCCGGCCAGACCGGCCGCACCTCGAACTGTCCGCGCGCGTCCGTCGTCACCGGCTCCGCGCCGCGCGGCATCGCGATCACCGTCGCGCCCACCACCGGGGCGCCGTCCTCGTCCACCACCTCGCCCGCGAGCGCCTCGCCGCGCTGAAGTTCGATGGTGAGGTCGATCAGATCGCCGTCCGGAAGCGAGACCTGCCTCGGTTGGGACGGCAGGTGGTCCTTCGCGTTGGCGATGACGCGGTAGTCGCCCGGCGGCATGCCGCGCATCAGCACCACCCCGTCGCTTCCGGAAGGCCGGTCGTTGCGCCAGGTGACCTCGCGCTCGACCCACATCAGGACCTCCGCGCCCTCCAGCCGGCGGCCCTCGGAGAGCACGGTGACGCGGAACCCGGCCTTCGGCTCGAGCTGCAGCTCCACGCCTTCCGCGGGCGCGTTCACCTCGAGATCCGCGCCGCCCCAATCCGAGTGATGCGCGTGCAGCGTGTAGAGCCCCGGTGAAGGAACCTCGGCCACGAACTGCCCGTGCTCGTCGGCACGCACCACGTCGCCCACCGGCGTCACCAGCACCGCGATGGCCGGCGCCGGGCGCCCGTACTCGTCGAGCACCCGTCCGCGGATCGTCACCCCGCGCGGAAGCACCAGCTCCATCTGCGCCTCGCCGCCCGCGGGCACGCGCACCGGGAGCTGCACGGTGCGGAAGCCTTCAGCGCGGCCCTCCAGCAGGTAGTCGCCCGCGGGCACCGGCCCCAGCATCACCAGCTCGCCCGTCCGCGCCTTCCGCTTCACCCGGTGCTCCGCTCCCTGGGCGATCCGGTAGAGCGAGAGCTCCGGATCCGGCACCGGCCCGCCCTCCTCGTCGAGCACGGTCACCGCCACCCGGCCCGCAGGCTCGAGCTGCAAGGTCACCTTCGTCACCGCGTCCTGCAGCACCACGCGCTCGGCGGGCGCGCTCTCCGCGCCGGCGGTGGCGGAGACCCCGATCTCCTCCGGATGGAGGTCCGCCACCCGCGCGCGCCCCGCCTTCGCCAGAAGGGACTGCTCGCGGTGATCGCCCTCCAGCGTCACCGTCGCCTCCACCGGCGCACCGTCCCTGTGGACCTCGATCTCCAGCACGCGAGGGCGTGGGAGCTGGAGCCGCACCGGCTGCGGCCCTGCCTCGACCTGCGCCTTCGCCACCGGGAGGAAGCCCTGCGCGCTCGCGAGCACGTAGAAGGGACCTTCACCGAGGCCGGCGGCTTCGAAGACACCGCGTCCGTCCGCCGTCACCTCCACCGGCGCCGGCAGCCTCCGCGAGAGCACGTGCACGGTCGCGCCCGGTACCGGATTCGAGGCCTCGTCCACCACCGTCCCACCGATGGCGCGAAGTGGCGGCAGGTGGAGCGTCACCGGATCGCCGGGTGCTGCGCGCTCGTGCACCGCCGCGCCGTGTCCCTGTGCCGAGGCCCAGACGGTGAAGGCGACGCCGGAGAGACGCTCGAAGCGGAAGCGTCCGTCTGTGCCGGTGGTCGTCGTCGCGCCGGGGTGCAGGTGTCCCTTCCCCGAGCGCAGCAACGCCTCCACCTTCGGCACCGACGCGCGCGAGGCGCAGGCCAGCAGCGGCTCACCGCACACGCTGCACTTCACCGTCGCCAGCGTGGCCTGGGAGGACGAGGCCAGGGACACCTCCGCGCCCGCGAGCGGCTGCCCGTCCGGGCCGTACACGATCCCCGAGAGCGCAAGCCCCGCGCCCTCCGACTCGACCGGCACCTGGACGAACTCCTCGACCTTTTCGGACGGCGAGGACTGCGCCGGATTGGAGGAGGAAGGCGTGCACCCGCCCGGCCTGACGACCACGGCCGCGCCCGCCGCGAGGAGCAGCACCCCGAGCCCGATCACCCACCGCTTGCTCACGGCCGGCACGTTAGATCAGACACGTCACGCGCACCGGCGGTTCCTCGCAGCGCACGGCCTCCCGCCTGCCCACCGGGCTTCAGAAGTCGTAGCGGAGGGCCGCCGTCACCCCCAGCACCCGCATCGAGTACCGGTAGGAGGGCACCTCGTCCGTCGCCTGCTTCTGCGCCTCCCGCGGGAGCAGCCACAGGCCCTTCACCGCGAGGTCGATGATCAGCGGCGCGCTGAAGACCTCCAGCGGATCGTCGAACGCGAAGCCGATGCCGCCGGCCACGCCGATCGTGTCGGAGTCGAGGATGTTGGAGAGCGGCTGCGTCTGCCGGGGCACCGGCGTGGGCCGGTAGGAGAGCCCTCCGCGCGCGGTGAGGCGGTCGGTCACGCGGTACTCGGCGCCGAGCCTGGCGGTCACCGTGTCCTGGAAGCCGGGCGAGAGCGGATCCACCTCGCGGGTGTCGAGGTCCATCGCCTCGTCGAGCCCGAGCGCGGCCAGCGTATCGCCGGAGAGGTCCACCTGGATGCGGACGTACGGGGACGGCGCACGGCTCCACAGCTCGTAGTTGCCGTCGAGCGTGAGGGTCAGCTCGGGCAGCACGTCCCACGCCACGCCCGCGTTCACCGTGTGCGGCGTGAAGTGGTTGGTGCCGGAGACGGTCAGGTTGAGCTGGCCAATCCCCTCGAGCGTGATGTCGGCGGGGATCGAATAGAAGAGCCGCATCTCGCCGCGGTACGAGGCGCCGAAGCGGAGCCCCGGCAGCGGCGTGTAGAAGACGCCGGCGGTGGGCCCGAGGGTGGTCGCCAGGTGCGAGTTGATCTCGCGGAAGCGCACGTCGCGCGCGAAGAGGTCCACGCTCACCGTGGCCCCGCTGCCGATGAGATCCGCGAGCACCTGCGCCCCGGCGCCGATGGTGAGCTGGTCGGTGATCCGGATGCCGGCGCCCAGGAGCAGGATGAGCCGGTCCGGATCGTTGTTCCACATGTGCCAGGCCGGCCGGTTCGGATCCGGCGCGCGCACCGAGACCAGACGCGTGGACGGCAGGTGCAGCCCGAGCCCCAGCGCGAGCCGGTTCTTCACCTTCCCCGCCAGGGGAAAGAGCAGGCCGAGGTCGTAGCCGGCCCAGTCGTGGGGATCGCAGTAGGTGCAGTCGAGCGGCTTCTCGAAGCTGAGCCGGTCCACCCGCGCGCTGGTGTTCGTGTAGTCGAAGCCGAAGCCGAAGTTGACGTCGCTGCGGAGCACCAGCATCGCCGGGTTGTAGAAGGTGGCGGTGAAGTCCGCTGCGTCCGCGGTCACGGCGCCGCCCCGCGCGGTGGCCCGCGGCGAGTACCCGAAGTGATCGTAGAAGCTCGCCCACGCCGAGGCGGGACCCAGCAGCGAGACGGCACACGCGAGCGCGAACGCCCCGGCGACGATGCGGCGACGGCAACGACGGTGAATGACACCCCTCCCGGCGACGAAGCGCCCGCTACTCCTCTGCGAACGGCTGGATGGCCTGCGCCACCGCCAACTCCTGCCGCGCCTCGCTGAGCTCGGTGTTCGCCGCGCGCAGCCGGTCCGACAGCACCTGCACGAAGCTCCAGAGCATCTTCACCGCGAGGATGGACTCCCGCTTCATC
>CAZCWA010000271.1:0-7074 GCA_964502265.1 uncultured Myxococcaceae bacterium
TGGACGGCTTGAGAGCCTTGCTGGACGGCTTGAGAGCCTTGCTGAACGGCTTGAGAGCCTTGCTGGACGGCTTGAGGGCCTTGCTGGACGGCTTGAGAGCCTTGCTGGACACCTGGAGGCCGGTGCCGGGCGTCTCGAGGGCGGACGGCGCGGCGCAGGGAACAGGGCCCGCCTTGACGGCTGCGGAGGGCGGGGCGTACACGATTCGTCGCGTGTCCCGGCTCCTCCACCTGGCGATGGTGCTGTTCCTCGTCCTCACCACGGGGATGGCGCACGTGCTGCCTTCGGAGCTCGGGTGCGCGGACGAAGCGGCGGACGCGCAGGTCGGGGCGGACTGCGCCTGCTGTGAGCACGACCCGTCCGAGGACACCGGCGCGCTGACCGATGAAGGCTGCGGGGACCTGTGCGTGTTCTGCGTCTGCTGTCCGGTGCGGACCGCCATCACCTCGGCCGTGCCGTCTCCACCCGAGCCCGTGCTGGTTCAGGGTTCGAGCCCGCCCGCCTACCGCGCCCACATCCTCGGGGCAAAACCCGGGGACATCTTCCAGCCTCCGAGAGCCTGAGCCGGCCTTCCGCAGCATTCGTGTGCCCGCTCTCCTTCTCTCTCGAGGTTCTCCATGAAGATCTCCCGTCTCACCGTCCTGCTCTCGCTGGTCGTCCTTCCCTCCGTCTCCTTCGCCGGCCCTCCCGCGCCGAAGGCCAACGTCGACGCCGCCGTGAACGTCCCCGCCGAGCAGAAGTGCGACCACGGCGTGAAGAAGACGCTGTGCACGCGCTGCAACCCGAAGCTTTCGGCCGTGTTCAAGGCGAAGGGCGACTGGTGCGGTGAGCATGAGCGGCCCGAGTCGCAGTGCGCGCTCTGCCATCCGGACCTCGCGCAGAAGGGCGTGAAGAAGTGATCCGCGTCCGTCTGCTGTGGGTCTCGATCGCGCTGGCGGTCGGGATCGTGGGCGGCGGCCTGCAGGGTTGCACGCGCGGCGAGAAGCCGGCTTCCAGGGCCGAAGCGACCGAAGCGGCGCCCACGCTGTGCGATCACCAGGTCCCGCGGGACATCTGCACGCGCTGCAACCCGGAGCTGGAGCAGGTCTACAAGGACCTCGGCGACTGGTGCGCGGAGCACGCGCGGCCGGAGTCGCAGTGCCTGTCGTGCAACCCGGAGCTGACCTTCACCGCCGAAGGGACGGAGGACTGGTGCCGCGAGCACGGGCTGCCGGAGTCGAAGTGCACCCGCTGCAACCCGAAGCTGGTGGAGACGTACGTGGCGGCCGGCGACTTCTGCCGCGAGCACCGCTTCCCGAAGTCCGCCTGTCCCGTCTGCGATCCCGATCGCCCTCGACCCGCGGGAGCAACGGCCCCGGCGTTCCCGGTCCCGGGCACGAAGATCCGGCTCGCCTCCGAGCAGACCGCGAAGGACATGGGCCTTGGCACCGTGCCGGCGGTGCGCGGAGGGCTCTCGCGGACGCTGGAGGTCTCGGGGACGCTCACCTTCGTTCAGACCCGGCACGCGCAGCTCTCCGCGCGCGGCGACGGCGTGGTGCACGCGACCCACGTGGACGTGGGCGACGACGTGAAGCGTGGTCAGCCGTTGGTGGAGCTGGGCTCGGCGGTGGCGGGCACGGACGAGGCGCAGCGCATCGCCGCGCAGGCATCGGTGGACGCCGCGCAGGCACGGCTGGAGCGTGAGCGCGCGTTGGTGGATCGCGGCGTCAGCGCGCGGAAGGACGTGGAGGACGCAGCGCGGGAGCTGGCCCGGGCGAGGGCGGAGCTCGCGCAGGCGGGCCGCTATCGGCTCTCGGCGCCGTTCGCGGGGAAGGTGGTGGCGCTGCAGGCGGTGACCGGGCGGACCGCCGGCGCGGGCGAGGTGCTGGTGGAGGTGGCGGACGTGTCCGTGCTCTGGGCGCAGCTCGAGGTGCCGGAGGCGCAGGCAGGCCAGGTGCGGCCGGGGCAGAAGGTCCTGCTCTTCTGGGAGGGCTCAGGCGCCTCCGCGCACGAGGCGGCGATCGCGCGCGTGGCGCCGAGCGTGGATCCCGTCACCCGCACGGTCTCGGCGAGGGTGGAGCTCCCCAACCCGGACGGCACCCTGCGCGCGGGGCAGTTCGTGCGCGCGCAGATCGTGCTCGAGCAAGCCGGCAGCACGCTGCTCGTGCCCACCGAGGCGGTGCAGCAGGCCGAAGGGCGCCAGGTGGTCTTCATCCGCCAGAGCGCCACCGTGTTCGAGCCGGTGGCGGTGGAGCTGGGCGCGCGCGCGGGCGATCAGGTGGAGGTCCGCGGAGGCCTGGAGGAGGGCGCGCAGGTGGTGACCCGCGGCGCGTTCCTGCTCAAGACCGAGCTGCTCAAGGACAGCATCGGCGCCGGGTGTTGCGACACCGGCGGGGAGTAGGCGCCCGTGCTCACCTGGATCATCGACGGGTCGCTGCGTCACCGCGGCCTCGTGCTGGCGGCGACGCTCGCGCTGATCGTCACCGGCGCGCTCTCCTTCCGCGCGTTGCCCCTGGACGCGTTCCCCGACACCACGCCGCCGCAGGTGCAGGTGAACGCGGTGGCGCCGGCGCTCACGCCCACCGAGGTGGAGCGCCAGCTCACCCTCCCCATCGAGGGCGTGCTGGGCGGGATGCCGGACCTGGTGGAGCTGCGCTCGGTCTCGAAGTTCGGGCTCTCACAGGTGACGCTCCAGTTCGAGGACGGCACCGACGTGTGGTTCGCCCGGCAGCTCGTCAACGAGCGGCTCGCCGAGGTCTCGCTGCCGCCCGGTGTGGAGCGGCCGGTGCTGGGCCCCGTCTCCACCGGCCTCGGCGAGGTCTTCCAGTACCTGGTGAAGAGCGAGTCGCACTCCCTGGAGGAGCTGACGGCGCTGCACGACTGGCTCATCGTCCCGCGGCTGCGCAGCGTGCCCGGGGTGGCGGAGATCAACACCTGGGGCGGGGCCGAGAAGCAGTGGCACGTGGTGGTGGATCCGGCGCGGCTGACGAAGTTCGGGCTGGGCCTGGGCGACCTCTACCGCGCGCTGGAGGCCAACAACGCCAACGTCGGCGGCGGCGTGATGGAGCGGGGAGGATCGGCGGCGCTGGTGCTCGGCGTGGGGGCGCTGCAGGACCCGGAGGAGGTGGCGTCGGTCGTCCTCGCCACGCGGCGCGGCGTTCCGGTGCGGGTGCGGGACGTGGCGCGCGTGGAGGTGGGCCGTCAGATCCGCCGGGGCGCGGTGACAGCGGACGGGCAGGGCGAGGCGGTGCTGGGCCTGGGCTTCATGCTCATCGGCGAGAACTCGCAGACCGTCACGCGCGCGCTGTCCGAGCGGCTCGCGTCGCTCCAGGAGAGCCTGCCCGAAGGGGTCACGGTGGAGGCCGTCTACGAGCGCACCGAGCTGGTGGACCTGGTGCTGGACACGGTGCGCCGCAACCTGATGGAGGGCGCCCTGCTGGTCATCGCGGTGCTCTTCATCTTCCTCGGGAACCTGCGCGCCGGGCTGATCGTGGCGGCGGCGATCCCGCTCTCGCTGCTCTTCGCCTTCAACGGGATGCTCGCGTTCGGGATCGCCGGGACCCTGATGTCGCTGGGCGCGATCGACTTCGGGCTGGTGGTCGATTCCTCGGTGATCATGGTGGAGAACGCCGAGAGGCGGCTCGCGTCCGAGACAGGCTCGCGCGGGGTGCTGGAGGTGGTCCGCGACGCGGCGGTCGAGGTCCGCAAGCCCACCCTCTTCGGCGAGCTCATCATCCTCATCGTCTACCTTCCGCTGCTGGCGCTGGAGGGGACCGAAGGCCAGCTCTTCCGGCCGATGGCGCTGACGGTGATCTTCGCCCTGCTCGGCAGCGCGATCGTCTCCATGACCCTGATGCCGGTGCTGGCGTCGTTCGCGCTCGGTCGCCGCAAGGGCCACGCGGGTCCCCGGCCCAGACCGCGGCTCGTCGTGTGGCTCGAGCGCTTGTACGCGCCGGTGCTGGGCTGGGCGCTGCGGCACACGCGGGTCGTGCTGGGGACGGCGCTGGCGGTGCTGGGGGTGACCGTGCTGGCGGCGACGCAGATGGGGGCGGAGTTCGTGCCGCGCTTGTCGGAAGGCACCCTGGTCATCAACACCATCCGGCTCGCGGAGGTCTCGCTGGAGGAGTCGGTGCGCTACGGCTCGCGCATCGAAGAGGTGATCCGCTCGCGCTTTCCCGACGAGGTCCGCCGGGTGTGGACCCGCACCGGCGCGCCCGCGGTGGCCACCGAGACGATGGGCATCGAGCTGTCCGACGTCTTCATCACCCTCACGCCGCGCTCGCAGTGGAAGCGCGCGCGCACGCAGGACGAGCTGGCCAACGAGCTGAGGGCGGAGCTGGCGGACATGCCGGGGATGCGGCTCGCCCTCCTGCAGCCGATCGAGATGCGGGTGAACGAGCTGGTCGCCGGCGTGCGCGGCGATCTGGGGGTGAAGATCTTCGGCGAGGACCTCGACATCCTCCGGGCCAAGGCGCAGGAGGTGGAGGCGGTGCTGCAGGGCGTGGACGGCGCCGAGGGCGTCTCCGTCGAGCAGGTGACCGGTCAGCCGGTGCTTCAGGTGAGGGTGGATCGCGAGGCGATCGCCCGGTTCGGGCTCTCGTCGCAGGAGGTGCTCGACGTGGTGGAGGCGGTGGGCACGCGCAGGGTCGGGGAGCTGCGGGAGGGCGAGCGGAGGTTCGATCTCGCGGTCCGTCTGGACGAACCGTGGCGCAGCGATCCTTCGGCGCTGGCGCAGGTGCGGGTGCGCGCGCCGGGCGGGGAGTCGCTTCCGCTGGCGCGGCTGGTGACGATGCGCGAGGAGACAGGGCCCACCACCATCCAGCGCGAGTGGGGACGGCGCCGGATCCTCGTTCAGGCCAACGTGCGCGGGCGGGACCTCGCGGGCTTCGTCGAGGAGGTGCGCAAGCGGCTGGACGCGGAGGTGAGCATGCCGCCGGGCTACTTCGTCCAGTTCGGCGGCCAGTTCGAGCACCTGGTCCGCGCGCGGGAGCGCCTGATGATCGTGGTGCCGCTGGCGTTGGCGCTCATCTTCGCGCTGCTCTACCTGACCTACCGGAGGGTGGTGGACGCGCTGCGGATCTTCGCCGGCGTGCCCTTCGCGATGGTGGGCGGGGTGGTGGCGCTGATGGTGCGCGGCATGCCGTTCTCCATCTCCGCGGCGGTCGGCTTCATCGCGCTCGCCGGCGTGTCGGTGCTCGGCGACATGGTCCTGGTGAGCCGGGTGCGCCAGCTCCTCGCGCGGGGCTGGCCGCTTCTCGATGCGATCCGGGAGGGCGCGCTGTCCCGCCTGCGGCCGGTGCTGATGACCTCGTCGGTGGCGGCGATAGGCTTTCTCCCCATGGCGCTGAACACCGGCGTGGGCGCGGAGGTGCAGCGGCCGCTCGCCACCGTGGTCATCGGCGGGATCGTCTCCTCCACGCTGCTCACGTTGGTCGTGCTGCCGGTGCTGTACGCGGTGCTCGGTCCTGCCAGGTCGAGCGGAGGCAACGCAACGAAAGCCGATGACGATGCTTCGCCGGCGGCGGCCATGGATGGAGGAGGCGCGCGTTGAGAACGAAGGTCCTGCTCGTGTTCTCTCTTCTCGCGGCGATCGCGCCGGCGCACGCGCAGCCGCCTGCGGCCGCGGGCTTGACGGTGGAGGCCCTGCTGCGGCGCGCGCTGTCCGAGCACCCCGAGGTCCGCCGTGCGAAGGCGGAGGTCGAGTCGCTCGAGGCGGTGGCCCGCGCGGCCGGGCGGCGCATCCACCACAACCCGGAGCTCGGGGTGGAGGCGGGCGCCACCACCTCCGGCGGGGCCCTGGATCTCGAGGTCGGGCTCTCGCAGCCGGTGGAGCTGGGCGGTCAGCGCGCGGCGCGGAGGGCGCGGGCGAATGCGGAGCTCGCGCGGGCGCGGGCAAAGCTTCGGGAGGCGGAGCTGGACGTCACGGCCGGCGTGCTGGAGGCGTATGGCGAGGCGTTGGCCGCAACGGAGCTCTTGAAGGTCTCGGAAGAGGCGGCGGCGCTCTCATCCCGGTTGCTGGAGGCGAAACGCGTGCGCCGGGAGGAGGGCGATGCGACCGAACTGGAGCTGAACATCCAGCGGCTCGATGCGGGGTCGGCGCGGTCGTCCGTGCTGGCGGCGCGGCGGCGGCTCCACGAGGCAAATCGCGCGCTCTCGATCGCCTGTGGCCAGAGGCTCGTCGCCGGGGATGGGCTGCAGCAGGACTGGGTGATCCTCTTCGCCGCACTGCCCGAGGTACCGGCTGGACTGGACCCATCGAAGCTGCTCGAGCGGCTGTCGAAGCGCCCGGACCTCGCGGCGGCGGGCGCGGAGCGGGAGGTCGCGGAGGCCGAGCTGAGCATGGCTGCCCGCGAGGCCGTCCCCACCCCGAGCGTGGGCGTCCTCTACAAGCGCGCCGGGGACGAGCAGGTGGTGGCGGGATCGCTCGCCCTGGCGTTGCCGGTGTTCGACCGGGCGCAGGCAGCGCGCGCTGAAGCCCACGGCGCGCTGGCCCGGACCCGGGTCGAGTACGAGGCGCTGCTGCAGGTCGCGCGTGCGCAGGCCGAGTGGGTGCTCCTGCGTCACGCCTCGGCGCAGGAGGAGGTGGAGCTGTACGAGGGCGGGCTGAACGAGGTGGCCGCCCGGACCGCGGCGCTCGCCGACGAGGCGTACCGGAGCGGGAAGCTCGGGCTGATCGATGCGCTGCTGCTGCGCCGCGAGGCCCTCGCCACCCGCGCTGCCTTCATCGAGGCGAGGTTGGAGCTGCTCCGCGCGCAGGTCGCGGTGGCCCGGGCGCTCGGACCGTAGCGACCGGCGTCCGATCGCCTAGGCGCTGGCGTCCGCGCCTTCGAGTGGCGGGGCACCCGGCGCCGACTCCACCGCCGGGTCCGCGAAGAGGTTGGGCGCCTCGCCGCGCTGCTTCGGCGGACGGCCACGGCGGCGGGGCGCGCTGCCTTCGGAGGAGGGCGCGGCGCTCTGCTCGGCGGCCGAGGCCCGGCGCGGCGGACGGGGCAGGGTGATCAGCGCCAGCTTCTCCAGAAGCTCCGGCTGCTCCTCCGCATAGACGCGTGCGTACGCCAGTGCCCGCTGGGCCTTGTGGAGCAGGGCGTCCTGGTG
>CAZCWA010000272.1:0-7069 GCA_964502265.1 uncultured Myxococcaceae bacterium
CTGGGCGAGCGCGGACGTGTTCGATCCGGAGTCGATGACCTGGCGCAGCCTGCCGCCGATGCTCAACGACAGGTCGGGTCATCTGCAGGTCACGCTCCCGGATGGCCGCGTGCTGGTGGCGGGCGGCGCCGAGTCCATCGCCTATCCGAGGGGACGCGTGCTGGAGCTCGCGGAGCTCTTCGATCCAGCGGCGGAGGACGGAACCGGTGCCTGGCGCGCGACCTCGCCGATGCCCTTGCCGTTGACGAACCTGGAGGGCGTGCTGCTCGACGATGGCCGGGTGCTCGCGGCCTCGGCCATGGGCGCCGCCCTCTTCGATCCGAAGACCGAAAGCTGGGCCGACATCTCACCGCCGAAGCCGACGGGGATGGTGCGCCGGCTCGAAGATGGCCGTGTGCTCTCGCTGCATGCGGGTGGGACCACGCAGCTCTTCGATCCTGCGAGCAACGCGTGGGAGGAGGCCGAGGTGCTGACCGGCTCCGGCGAAACGTTCATTGCACGGTTCCTCGCAAGGGGCGGCGAGCCACGCGCGATCGCGAATGAGCGGGTCCTGCTCTTCGATGCCCTGAGCAAGGCGTGGGTGGAGCAGACCGCGCTGGCCGAGGCCCCGCCCAACTTCGGCGTGATCACGACGTACGGCCTGTACGTGGCCCCGCACCTTCTTCACCGCGCCCCGGGTGCGCAGCCTGTGGAGCTGCCTGAGCTGCCCGCAACGCCGTGCGGTGACCACGGGATCACTCTGCGCGATGGGCGGCTGCTGTTGCCGGGCGCCGATGCGACCCTGCTGCTGGAGCTTCCCGCGGATGGGTAGCGGCGCGTCTCGTCGTTACGCCGCGACCGCGGTGGGGGCTTCCCGGCCGGTGCGCTGCACGTACTCGGTGTAGCCGCCGCCGAAGACCACCGGACCCTCGGGCCCGAGCTCCAGCACGCGGTTGGAGAGTTCGGCGAGGAAGTGCCGGTCGTGCGAGACGAAGAGGAGGGTGCCCTCGAACTTCTTCAGCGCGTCGATCAGCATCTCCTTGGTGTGCAGATCGAGGTGGTTGGTGGGCTCGTCGAGCACGAGGAAGTTCGGCGGGTCGTAGAGCATCACCGCCAGCACCAGCCGGGCCTTCTCGCCGCCGGAGAGGACGCGCACGCTCTTCTCCACCTCGTCACCCGGGAAGCCGAAGCAACCGGCCAGCGCGCGCAAGGAGCCCTCACCGGTGCGAGGGAACGCGTCCACCAGCGTCTCCCACACGGTCTTCGTCCCATCGAGCACGTCCATCGCGTGCTGCGCGAAGTAGCCGAGCTTGATGCTTTCCCCGACCTTCACCTCGCCCGTGTCCGCCTGCGCCGCGCCGGCGATGAGCTTGAGCAGCGTGCTCTTGCCCGCGCCGTTGACGCCCATCACGCACCAGCGCTCGCGGCGGCGGATGAGGAAGTCGAAGTCCCGGTAGATCTCCAGGTCCCCGTACGCCTTGGACACCTGCGCGAGCTTGGCCACGTCCTCTCCCGACCGCGGAGGCGGCTTGAAGTCGAAGTCCACCCGCTCGTAGCGGCGGGGCGGCTCCACCCGTTCGATCTTCTCCAGCTTCTTCACCCGCGACTGCACCTGCGCCGCGTGCGAGGCGCGCGCCTTGAACCGGGCGATGAACTCGAGCTCCTTCTTCAGCATCGCCTGCTGCCGCTCGTACGTGGCCTGGGCCTGAAGCTGCGCCTGCTCGCGCTGCTTCACGTAGAACTCGTAGTCGCCGGTGTACGAGGTGAGCTCGCCGCCCTCGATCTCGAGGATGCGGTTGCAGATGCGGTTCATGAACTCGCGGTCGTGCGAGATGAGCATCAGCGCGCCGTCGTACTGCCCGAGGAACTTCTCCAGCCAGAGCACCGACTCGAGGTCGAGGTGGTTCGTCGGCTCGTCGAGCAGCATCGCGTCCGGCCGCATGAGGAGGATCCGCGCCAGCGCCACGCGCATCTTCCAGCCGCCGGAGAGCGCATCCACCGGGCCGTCCATCACGCTCTCGCGGAAGCCGAGGCCGGCGAGGATCTCCCGCGCCTTCCCCTCCAGCGCGTAGCCGCCCAGCTCGTCGAAGCGGGTCTGCACGTCGCCGAAGCGCTCGATGAGCTTGTCCATCTCGTCGGCGCGATCCGGATCCGCCAGCGCGACCTCCAGCTCCTTCAGCTCGCGCGCGTACTTCGAGACGGGGCCGGCGCCATCCATCGCCTCCTCGACGACGGTCTTGCCCGTCATCTCGCCCACGTCCTGCCGGAACCAGCCGATGCTCACGCCCCGGTCGACCGAGACGGAGCCCTCGTCCGGGGTCTCCTCCTTCATGATGTAGCGGAAGAGCGTGGACTTGCCCGCGCCGTTGGGGCCCACGAGGCCCACCTTCTCGCCCTTGTGCACCGCGGCCGAAGCCCCGACGAAGAGGATCTGCTTGCCGTGCTGCGCACCGATGTTGTCGAGCCGAATCACGGTGCGGAGAACTCGCACACGTTCGGAAAACCTACAAAGGATTCGGACGGGACGCCGGGCAGGTTGCTAGGCGCGCGGGTCGTTCGCCTCGCACCAGTCGATGACGCGGCCGGTCGCATCCACACCGTCCAGCCGCTCGATCTCCTGGATGCCGGTGGGGGAGGTGACGTTGACCTCGGTCAGCCGCCCGTCGATCACGTCCAGCCCCACGAACCACAGCCCGTCCGCCGCCAGGGTGGGCGCGATGCGCTCCACGATCTCCAGATCCCGCGCGTCCACCTCCGCCCGCTCCGCGTGACCACCGAGGTGCAGGTTGTTGCGCTCCTCGCCCGGCCCATGCACGCGCAGCACCGCGCCCAGCGGCTCGCCGTTGAGCATCAGCACCCGCTTGTCGCCCTTCGTCGCGCCGGGCAGGTACGCCTGCGCCTCGCAGCGTTGGCCGCCCGCGGTGGTCAGCTCGATCAGCGCGTTCAGCCCGCGCATGCCGTGGTTGGCGAACACGATGCCCTCGCCGCCCGCGCCGTTGAGCGGCTTGAGCACCACCTCGCCATGCTCGCGGACGAACTCGCGCAGAAGCTCACGGTCCGCCGAGATGAGCGTGGGCGGGATGAGGTCCGGGAACTTGAGCGCGTAGACCTTCTCGTTCGCCGCGCGGATGCCCGACGCCGAGTTCACGACCTTGCAGCGCGATGCGTCCACGTGCTCGAGGATCCAGGTCGTCTCCACGTACGCCATGTCGAACGGCGGGTCCTTGCGGATCCACACCATCGAGAAGTCGGACGCGGGGCGCCAGGCGGACTCGCCCTCCCACGTGTAGCGCGCGCCCTTGCGATCGACGCGAACCTCCCGAGCGCGCAGCAGCGCCTCGCCGCCTCGCAGCGAGAGCGTGGAAGGGTGCGCATGGAAGGTACGGTGCCCACGCTCGGACGCACGGCCCATCAGCGCCCAGCTCGTGTCGGTGGCGGGATTGGCCACCTCCATCGGATCCATCAGGAAGAGGAGGTCCACGCGCACTCTCTAATCCACGCCCGGCGGGCATGCAGGCGCAATTCTCGGGGACCGTGCAGGTGCCTTGTCGGACCGGAGGGATCGACGGTACGAAGGTTGAGAGATGGCCACGAAGAAGCCAAAGCCGAGCAAGGAACGTGCGCCGTCTGCCACCGCGACGGGGCGGATGAACATCCTGCTGGAGCAGATCCAGGAGCAGAACCGGGCGGTCATGGAGGCCGTGACGGGGTTTCGTCGGGAGGCGAAAGCGGACCTCGCCGAGTTCAGGGCCGAGGTGAACGCGCGCTTCGAAGCAGTCGAGGCCGCCATCCGGATCAATAGCGACGGTATCGAACGGAACGGCCGCGACGTTCGGGCTCTGACCGCACGGATCGAGGTTCTCGAGCAGGCGGTGCTCATGCTCTCCGCCGAGCTGCGCGAGGTGAAGTCGGACGTCGCGGTGCTCAAGTCGGACGTCGCGGAGGTGAGGGCCATCCTGGCCGGACAGCCCTCCGCGGATCAGCTCGGCTCACTGGAGCGGCGCGTGGCTGCACTCGAGAAGCGCGCCGGGATCACGGCCGGCTAGAGACGCGGCAGACGTCTACTCGAGCTGCAGCCCGCAATCCGAGCAGGCCCCTTCCACCAGCGGCGCGGCGGTGCCGCAGGCGGGACAGGGCGGCTCGCCCTCCTCCCCCTCAGCAACGCCCGGCGCATCGAACCGGACCGGCTCCACGCCCAGCGCCCGGACCGAATCCTCCCACCTGTCCCGCAAGAGCGCCTGCACGCGGGGAACGTCCTCCTCCCGCACCAGGAGCTGCGCCTTGGTCGAGCACTTGCCGCTGCCGCACGCATCCGGCGCGCCCACCAGCGCAGGGACTCCCGCTTCGAGACACGCCGCGCGCAGACCCTTCACGTCCGCCAGCGAAGCCTCGAGGCACGGCGTCACCTCCGCCTCGCCCTCCACCAGCAGCCGCTGCACGTCCGCTTCCGTCAGCGCGCGCGGTCCCGCATCGTCTTGGCCGTCGTCCCAGGTGATCGTGCTCATTGCGCGTTCTCGATCTTCTCCATCTGCTCGTCCTCATCGAGCTTCGGCTCGGGGAGGGTGTCCAGCGCCGCCCGCAGCAGGTGCCAGCTCCCCACCACGTACGGCTCGACCTCCGGGCCGAACTCGCTCACGTAGTCGGCGATCGTCTGCTCGAGCTTCTTGTCCTTCGCGGACCAGGAGCCCGCCGCCTGGGCGCTCCACACCTCTTCACCGTCCACGCAGCGCAGCAGCCGCCCCTCCAGCGCGGCCTCGACGCCCGCGCCCTCGGCCTTCTGCTGCACGTCCGGACGCAGCCACAGCACGCCGTCCACCTGCTGCGGCTCGCCGTCCTGTTCGAGGTGGCACCGGCTCATCGGATCGAACGGGGCCTCCGGCCCGTCGACCGCGGGGGCGATCTCCAGGCCCTTGATGATGAACTCGCGCTTGAGGTCCACGTGGCGGGCCGCGAGCGTGCTCCACATCTTGCCCACCGGCTCCGAACCGTCCGGAAGCGGGCTGGTGACGATCACCAGCCGCTTCACCCGATCGCGGTCCACCGCGGCCCAGTCGTCGCGCACGCGCACGTTGCGAACCACCGATGCGCACCCGGTGAGGGCCAGCACCGCCAGCAGAGCGCCGAGTCGTCTCGTCATGCGGCGCTCTCTACTACAGCTACGCGGCCGCGCTGCCCGCCTTCTCCTCGGACATCATCGCCGGCGGAGCCTCGGGGGGCTTCGCGCGGCGCTCGCGGCGGTCGTGCATCACCTGCAGCACCGCGCCGAGCAGCGTGAAGGTGGTGAACAGCGTCGTCACCAGGCCGATGCAGGTCACCGCGCCCAGGCTCTGCAGCCCGTTGTGGCCGGCGGCGAGCAGCGCGCCGAAGCCCGCGATCGTCGTCAGCGTGGAGGAGAGCACCGCCATGCCCACCGACCGCAGCGCCACCATCGGGGAGGTCCCCTCGAGGAAGCGGTGCACGAGGTACACGCCGTGGCTCACGCCGTAGCCGAGCACGATCGGCAGCACGCAGATGTTCATGAAGTTCAGCTCGACGTTGAGCAGCGCCATCACCCCGAGCATGAGGAACATGCCGAGCACCAGCGGGATGAGCGCGGCCATCGCCAGCCTCACCGAGCGCAGGTCCACCAGCAGCACCATCAGGAGCCACAGCGCCGTGAGCGCCACCGTCAGCTTGCCGTCGAAGAGCACGATCTTCGCCAGCGTGGAGTAGAGGATGGGCAGCCCCGCGGAGCGGACGACGGTGCCGTCCTCGAGCGTGATCTGCTCCACCTGCTCCACGAACTTGAGCATGCTCTTGCCGTCCCAGAGGTCGACCTTCGGGTAGACGAAGGTCAGCCAGCCGTGGTTCTCCGGCTTCGTCGTCGGCAGGTGGGTGAAGATGTCCTGGTAGGTCTTCGAGACGCCGTTCACGTCGAAGGGCCGCGCGGCGAGGATCTTCTCGAAGAGCTTGCCCTGCTCCTGCAGCTCCGGCGGCAGGGATTCGACCGTGATGCCGTCCTCGTCGAGCTCCGCCTTCCAGTCCTCGAGGATCTTCGCGTTGGCCGCCGCGGTCTCGGGAGGGGGAACGAAGGTGTAGATGCTCACCACCTGGTCCACGGTGGAGAAGCGCTCCTGCTTCGCGCTGTAGTCCTTGCCGAAGCCCGCCGCCGTGGCGCCCACGCCCTGCAGGGAGGGCGGGAACTCGTCCCACACCTTCTTCGCCTCTTCGACCGTCCGCGTGTAGATGGCGACCGGATCCGAGGAGATGTCGAAGCGCAGGGCGATCTCGTCCTGCAGCACCACCGACGCCTGGTTCTCGGGGATCAGCGCGCGGGTGTTGTAGTTGAAGCGCACGCCCGCCTTGATCCGCTCCGCCAGCGTGGGCGCGCGATCCGTGGGCAGCTCCACCTCGCCCAGCGGCAGCGCCGCGAAACCCAGCAGGAGCGCGATCGCGCCGAAGACGCCCATCACCAGGAACGGCTTCGGGAAGCGCATCTGCTGGCCCGCCTCGTCCTGCTGCTTCGGCGGCGGGGTCACCCCGATGAGGCGCTTGGGCAGCTCGGGATTGCGCCGCCCGAGGAGCGCGAGCAGCGCCGGCGTCCAGGTGAACAGCGTGGTGCCGATGATGAAGGTGCCCACGCCCGCCAGCAGGCCGAACTGCGAGAAGCCGCGGAACTGCGAGAAGAGCAGGGCGAAGAACGCGCCCGAGGTGGCAATCGCCGAGATGAACGCCGGCACGCCCGCGTTGACCATCGCGTCACGGATGGCCACGTCGTAGCGCTTGCCCTCGCCGAGCTCGAGCCGCAGCCGGTAGGTGAGGTGGAACCCGAAGTCCACGCCCAGGCCCATCAGGATCGCGCCGAGCATGGAGGTGATCATGTTCAGCTCGCCCACCGCCGCCCACGCGAAGCCGATGGTGAGGAGCGTCCCCAGCACGGTCCCCGAGGCGATGACGAAGATGGGAACGACCTTCCGGAAGAAGATCACCATCACCAGCAGGATGCCGAGGAAGGAGATGAGGGTGGTGGGCTTGAGCGAGTCGCGGATCGCCGTCGAGTCGTCCACCACCGTCTTGTACGAGCCGGTGAAGCCGTAGGTGATCGTCCCTT
>CAZCWA010000273.1:0-5419 GCA_964502265.1 uncultured Myxococcaceae bacterium
GAGGAGCTCGCGAAGACGGAGCAGTTGCTCGGCTCGCGGCTTCAGCAGACCTTCGGGCGCGAGGCGCGGCTGCAGCGCGTGTTCGAGAAGGGCGACACGATGATGGTGGGCGTCGCGCTCGCGCCCCTGCCGGCGGACAGCGACGATGTGCCCGCGCTGGCGGTGGCACAGTTCGATCAGCACTCGGGCGCGCTGTCGGTGATCGCGGCCGACCCGGAGTTCCGCGAGGCGCGCACCCTGCCGAACGGCGCCGTGGCGCTGGTGACCGAGACCGGCGAGCTTCGCACGACCGACGCTTCCGGCGCGCACCAGGTGCTCGCCCAGAACGTCCGCGGCGATCTCCAGCCGGTGGGCACCACGGGCCGGATGGCGCTGACCCTGCGCGGCGAGTTGGAGGATGACGCGGAGACCGCGATCGCGCTGACGAACGAGGACGGGACCCTGACCGTGCTGGCGGATGGCGCGGGCATCGACGATCGCCCGGCGGTGTCGCCGGACGGAAAGACGGTGGTCTTCGTGTCGGGGCGGACGGGGATCGCCTCGCTGTGGCGGACGACGCTCGACGGCGCGGAGCCGGTGCAGCTCACCAACGCCCACATCGAGGTAGGGGTCGAGCGGGATGGCGATCCGGAGGGCTTCGTCCCGCCGCCGATGCGCGTGGACCGGCTCGAGTGGGTCAACGCCGACGTGGTCCGCTACGACGCGGGCGACGGCGAGTACTGGGAGGTGAACGTGCGCACCGGTGAAGGCTCCAAGGCGGGAGGTGCGCGATGAAGATGACGCACGTGAACGCCCTCCTGGCGCTGACCGCAGCGGCGCTCCTCATGCCGGCCGGCGCCGCAGCACAGACGCTCTTCCGCCTGCCGCTGTCCACCGCCTCCGGACACTGCACGGGGACGAGCTGCTACGTCACCGCGTACTACGATCTCGACCGGGGCACGGGTCAGCGTGACTGGTCCTGCGGCAAGCACACCTACAACAACCATGCGGGCACCGACATCGGCATCGGCGGCTTCGGCAACATGGACCGCGGGCGCTCGGTGGTGGCGGCGGCGCCGGGCAAGGTGATCGCGGTGCACGACGGCGAGTTCGACCGCTGCACCACTGGCCGGTGTGGCGCGGCCAACTACGTCCGGATCCAGCACGCGGACGGGAAGACCTCCCTCTACACGCACCTCCGGAAGTGGTCGGTGAAGGTGAAGGTCGGGCAGACGGTCACCTGCGGCCAGCAGCTCGGGCTCGTCGGGTCCTCGGGCAACTCCACCGGCGCGCACCTGCACTTCGAGGTGCGTCACCCCACCTATGGCGTGGACGATCCCTTCCGGGGCGCCAACGGCTGCGGCGGGTCGGTCTCCTTCTGGGTCAACCAGGGCTCGTACAAGTCGCTTCCGAGCGCCACCTGTCAGACCGCCCCTGCCCCGACGAACCCGACGCCCGCGCCCACCACCACGATCATCGTGGACAGCAACAACGCGCGGAACGACACGGCCAAGGGCAAGATGCAGGTGTCCTCGAACTGGGTGTCCACCTCCAGCTCGTCGGGCTACTACGGCACCGGCTACTACTACGCCATGGTCGCCTCCGTTTCGGACGGGGCCGAGTTCCTCTTCTACCTGCCCTCGGCGCAGACCCGCACCATCGACGCGTGGTGGACCTCCGGCACCAACCGCAGCACCTCCGCGCCGTTCGTCGCCTTCAATGCGTCGGGGACGAAGCTCGGGACGGTGAACGTGAACCAGCGGCAGAACGGCGGGAAGTGGAACACGCTCGGCACGTTCAAGTTCACCAAGGGCTGGAACAAGATCGTCCTCTCTCGGTGGACCAGCGCCGGTGACGTGGTGATCGCCGACGCTGTCCGCATCCGCTGATCCGACAGCGAACGGACTGCTGAGCCCGCGCGCCTGCGATGCGCCGGTGGGGATCCGTCCCCGCCGGTCCGTCGCAGGCGCGTCTTTTTTTGTTTCGTAGGCAAGTGCGTCATCGCGGGCTCGGCAGCGGCTTGCGGAGGACACTCGCGCGGGGGATCGACCGGAGGCCGTTGCCCCATCCGGAGAGCGTGCTCACCCGTCCCCCCGTGGTGACCGCTCGCACAGCTCCGACGAAGACGGGCCCCCTGTGCGCGCTCGTCTTCATACCCCTGGTCTGGCTGGCCCTGCTCCTCCCCACGCCGGTGATGGCGGCGCCGCTGGTGCTGCGCTGTGAGCTTCAGGGCGCGGTGGGCGCGGGCTCTTCCGAGTACCTGCGCGCGTGCGTGCAGGAGGCGGAGACGCGCGGCGCGGATGCGCTGCTGGTGAGGCTCGACACGCCGGGCGGCTCGCTCGAGTCCACGCGGGAGATCGTCGGCGCGTTCCTCACCTCGCCTGTGCCGGTGCTGCTGTGGGTGGGTCCTTCGGGTGCGCGGGCAGGCAGCGCCGGCGTGTTCCTCACCCTCGCCGCGAACGTGGCGGGGATGGCGCCGGGCACCAACATCGGCGCCGCCCATCCGGTCAGCGGACCGTCCGGCCAGGATCCGGAAGAGGCCGGCGGCAAGCACATGGCGCGCAAGGTGGAGAACGACACCGCGGCCTTCGTCGAGTCGATCGCCCGGCAGCGCGGACGCAACGTGGAGTGGGCGGTGAGCGCGGTGCGCGACAGCGTCAGCGTCACCGCGGAGCGCGCGCACGAGCTGAGCGTGGTGGACCTGCTGGCCACGAGCGAGGATGCCTTCCTCGAGGCCGCGAACGGGCGCACGGTGAGGGTGGGCGACGGCAGCCGGGAGGTAGCGCTCCAACTGGAGGGCGCACGGATCGAGCGGCTCGAGCCGACGCTGCGGCAGCGGGTCGTGCACTGGCTGGCGAACCCCTCGGTGGCCTACGTGCTCTTCCTCATCGGCGCGCTGGGGCTGGCGATCGAGCTGTCCAACCCCGGCCTCGTCGTCCCCGGGCTGCTGGGGCTGGTGGCGCTGGTGCTGGCCATGGTGGCGATGAGCGCGTTGCCGGTGAAGGCCGGCGCGGTCGTGCTGCTGGTGATCGGCATGGGGCTCATCGTCTCCGAGATCTTCGTCGGCAACGGGATGCTGGCGGTGGCGGGGCTGGTGCTGCTCGGCCTCGGCGGGATCCTCTTCATCGACCGGTTCGACACGTCCTGGTTCGTCGAGCCGTCCTTCCACCTGCCGGCGCGCACGCTGATGCCCACCCTGCTGACCCTGGGCGGGACGGCGGGCTACCTCGCGTGGCGGGCGGCGCAGACACGGCACCTGCCGATGCGGGTGGGCGACGTGGGGATGATCGGAGAGGTGGGCCGCGCGCTGACCGAGATCGGCCCCGAGGGCGGCGACGTGATGGTGCACGGCGAGCTGTGGCAGGCGAAGTCACTCCAGCCGATCGCGAAGGAGCGCCGGGTGGTGGTCAAGGGAATCGAAGGACTGACGGTCCTCGTGGAGGAGGCGGCGACATGAACGACGTATTCGGGGCCATCGGCCTCCTCATCCCGCTCGGGTTCCTCGCGCTGGTGTTCATCAGCGGCGTGCGGATCGTCAACGAGTACGAGAACGGCGTGGTGTTCCGGCTCGGGCGCTTCGTGGGCCTCAAGCGCGCGGGCTTCCGTTGGATCATCCCGCTCGTCGAGCGCATGGTGGTGATCGATCTGCGCACCGTCGCCCGCGATGTGCCGCCGCAGGACGTGATCACCCGCGACAACGTGAGCGTGAAGGTGAACGCGGTGATCTACTTCCGCGTGATGAGCGCCGACCGCGCGGTGCTGCAGGTGGAGGACTACCTCTACGCGACCTCGCAGCTCGCCCAGACCACGCTGCGGGCGGTGGTGGGCCAGGTGGAGCTCGACGAGCTGCTGGCCGAGCGGGAACGCATCAACAAGGACATCCAGCGCATCCTCGACGCGCAGACGGATCCGTGGGGGATCAAGGTCTCCAACGTCGAGGTGAAGCACGTGGACATCCCCGGCGACATGCAGCGGTCCATCGCGCGGCAGGCCGAAGCGGAGCGCGAGCGGCGCGCCAAGATCATCGCCGCCGAGGGCGAGCACCAGGCGGCGGAGAAGCTCTCCATGGCTGCGGACGTGATGACCCGCAACCCCGCCACGCTGCAGCTCCGCTACCTCCAGACGCTGGTCGAGATCACCGGGGGCGGGAACCACACCATCCTGCCCATCCCGCTCGACCTGCTGAAGGGCCTCGGGGCGATGAACGGTCCGCAGCCGCGCAAGAGCGGGCCGCGCGCGGGCGGGGACCTCGACGAGCTGCACGCGGACGACGAGGTGGCGGGACACGCGCGGCCGCAGTGAGGGCGAGGCACAGGTCCGCTCAAGCAGCGGCGAGGATCCCGGTCCGCGCCTCGAGCCCCTCGGCGTAGCGAACGCGCAGCGCCTCCGGAAGCGGCGAGCGCTCGACCAGTTGCGCCGCGTCACCCAGCTTCTCCGCGAGCCGGTGCAAGCTCCTTGCGCACCACCTTTCCGGGCAGGCCGCAGCACGTGCCGAACTCCCGCCAGATGCGTGCCGTGAGGTTGCGCTTCTTCCCGCCCACGGACAGCGCGAGGTCGTCCTGCCCGAGGAGCACCTCCGAGTTGAGCAGGTCGTACGCCGGCGACAGCCGCACCCGCCCGTCGTCCGCGGTGACGAGCGAGAGGTTCTTCAGGTGCAGGTCGCCGTTGCCCACCGCCCAGCTGAACGCGGTCTGGCGGAAGAGCTTCACCGCTTCGATCAGCGGCTCGGAGGCGAAGCGCTTCACCAGCCGCGCGCACAGCTCGGCGGAGCCTTCGTAGCGGTCCTTCGTCGGCTGCCCGGCGAGCTGGTTGAAGTCCTCGACCTGCCGCTTCCGCCCGTCGTCGGTGCGATCGAAGCGTTGCACCACGTAGGCGAAGGAGTCGTCCGCGAGGCGCAGCAGGAGGCACGGCGGGATCTCCAGCCCGCACCGTCCCGCGATCCGCATGGTCAGGTGCTCGTTCTCGGGCACGTGCGGAAACGCGTTCGCCTGGGGCTTGAGGATGAAGCGGCTGCCCACCGGCGCGGCCACCAGCGCGCGCCTCTCCGCGTCGAGAGCCACCGCCACCTTCCGCTGCACGCCCGAGAGCGCCACCTTTCCCGCGAGCTCGAGGCCGACGGTGTGGAGGTTGCGCAGCTCGAAGTCCACGCGCGGCAGCCGCGCGACACCGAAGACCGCGCGCAGGCAGCGGGGGTGGTACCCGGCGGCAGCGAGCGGCTCGAGGCACGCCAGGCACGCGCTCACGAGACGCGCTCCGGCTCATGCGCCGGTGCTGCTGCGGAGGCATCCGGCAGGGGCACGATCTCCACCACCCCGACGCAGTCCGCGCACGTCGCGAGGAGCAGGCCGAACGCGTCGTCCTTCGGGATCTTCAGCTTCGCGGTGGACAGCTCGAGCAGCCATCCCTCCGGCAGCAGGTTGTCGAAGAACGGGTGCAGGCC
>CAZCWA010000273.1:5519-7058 GCA_964502265.1 uncultured Myxococcaceae bacterium
GCGACGCCGTCCAGGCGCACCTCACCGCGGCGCATCCACCACCCCCAGCCGCTTGCCGAAGACCGCCAGCACCCGGTTCACCGCGTCCATCTGCAGCGTGGGCTTGCCGCGCTCTCCATGGGAGAAACACAGCCGCTTTCGCTGATTCTACAAACGTCGGCTATGAGACGGGCCAACGAACCGTCCCAAGCAACGAGAACGGCCCACCCGCTGAGGTTTCATAGCCGATCGGCAATGGCCCGCGCCCGATCCCCTACCCCTGCCCCGCGGCCCCTGCCCGGCGCGCGGAGACCTTCTTCAGGCTCTGGAGCATCACCCAGCCGGGGCCGGTGAGCTCGGTCATGAAGAGGCCTTCGCCGCCGAACATGATCTTGCGGCAGCCGCCCACGCCGCGGATGCCGTAGCCCACGGTCTCGCTGAAGACGGCGAGGTTCCCGGTGGAGACGAGGAGGGTCTCTCCGGGCCCGAGCTGCTTCTCGATGAAGTCGCCCGCGCCATGGACGAGCGCGATCCCGGTGCCCGACAGCTTCTGGAGGAAGAGCCCCGCGCCGCCGAAGAACGCCGCGCCCGCAGACCGCGCCACGGTGACGTCGATGCTGACCTCGCCCACCGCGCCCACGAACGATCCGGGCGTGCAGATGATCGCGCCGCGCGAGAGGTCCCAGGTGGCGAGCCGGCCCGGCTGGTTGGCGCCGATCTCCACCCACGCGCCGGGGCGCTGCGCGGTGACGTGCGTGAGCGCGATGCCTTCGCCGGCGAGCACGCGGCTGACCGCCTTCCCCGCGCCGCCGGGGATGCGCAGGCTCCAGTCGATCCCGCTGTACGCGAGCAGGCCGCCGCGGCTGACCCACATCGGCTGGTTGCGCTTGAGCTCGATGCGCGCCGTCTGCGCGATCACCCCGCTGATCTCCACCGAGTCCGTGTAGCGGGCCAGCGCCTCGCGCTCGAGTGTCACCAACTGGTCGAGAACCGGCGTCTTCGTGTCGTTCGTCATTGACGAGGCTCCTCCGGGGTCAGGTGGGGGGCGAGCGGACCATGGCACGGGAAGGGCAAGGGGGCCCGTTTTCGACCGCACGTCGCTGGAAAAGATCGTGCCCGATCGCGCCGAGGCCGATTTACCGGCCTCCGGCGAGGGGGCCTTTACAGGGGGACGGCCGGGATCAGAATGCTGCGCCTGAACTTCGAGAGCGGGAGGGACGGTATGGCGGGTGCTGCGCGGGATCTGCGGCGGGATGAGGTTTTCGAAGGCGCGGAGCGGACGCTCACGCGGTTCCACGAGCGGCTGCTGGCAGAGCAGCTCACCGCGAAGAGCGGCGACAGCCGCAGCCGGCTCGCGTCCGCGCTCTCCGAGGCGAAGGTCGACCTCAACCCGCATCAGCTCGAGGCGGCCTGCTTCGCGCTCGACGCGCTGCCTCGCGGCGGCTGCATGCTGGCGGACGAGGTGGGGCTCGGGAAGACGATCGAGGCGGGCATCGTCATCGGTCAGCTCGTGGCGGAGGGGCGCAACCGGGTGCTGATCTGCGCGCCGGCCACGCTGCG
>CAZCWA010000274.1:0-7023 GCA_964502265.1 uncultured Myxococcaceae bacterium
GATGGTGGCGGACGGGACGGCCTGCGGTGAGGCGTTGGCTTGCGCGCTGGCGCCGGTGTGCCTCGGCGGCGAGTGCGTCGAGCGGCCGGTGCCGGATGGGACCGCGTGCTCGGATCGCGCCTGCCTCGGAAGCGGACGGTGCGAGGACGGACTGTGCGTGCCGAGCCCGGGTGGCCCCGGAGAGCATCCGCTCCCCATCCTCTGGTCGGACACCGCCGTCAGCAGCCGGCCGGTGATCGACGCGTCGGATCGTCTTTATCTCACCCGAGCCGACCCGGGCTCGGGGGGCGAGGTCGTCAGCGCCTGGACCGCCTCTCCCCGGACCAACGCCTGGCGCTCATGGGGCGGAACCCCGATCACGACCGGCGGCCGGGTGCTGATCCTGCGAGGGGCACCTGAGAACGGCACCGAGGACCTCGTGGCCCGAGGCGTCGACACCGGCGCAATCGAAGCCTGGGTGACGCCGGCCCACCTCGCACCGCCGGGCTGGAGCGCGTTGGGCGAGCCGCCGGCCATGGCCCGCGTCCGTTGGGGCTCCCACGCGGTGATCGACCCCACCGGGCGTCCGGTGATCGTGGTCGCGGTCGAGTGGCGAAGCCGGGACCAGGCGCCATGGCAATGCGACTCCGCCTGGCTGGTCACGCTCCACGCCCAGTCCCTGCGGACGGTGGCGCGGCAGGCGCTGGGGCCGCTGTGCGACGTGAGGTCCATCGCCGACGACGGCGGCGGCACCGTGGTGATGGTGGGACGCAATGGCGTGGTGACCGGCGTGCCCGCGGGCGGGGGACGTTGGACGCGATCTCCGGCGGTGTATCCGGTGCTGCACGCGCTGGCGCCCGGGCGGATCTGGCTCAGCGAGGGCGAGGAACAGCGCGTGCTGCGTCTGGTGAACTCCCAGACGGGCGAACTCATCCGGGCCACCGAGCTGGAGGCGGAGTTCGCGGTCTCCGACGGAAAGCACCTCTGGGCGGCGGGCGTGCCCATCGATCAGACCTCGCGCGTGATTGCGCGCTTCGATCTTAGGACGGGGGCGGACGTCTCTGTCGCCGCGCTGCCGATGCCTCCGGGTGACGAGCCCGGGCGGGAGGTGGACGTCACCGCGCGGCAGACGTTGGTGCAGCTCGTCCGGGGCGCGGTGAGGGAGATCTCGGCCGAGGGGCGGGTGGTGACCTCATGCCCGGTGCCGGGCTTGAGTCCGCTGCTCAGCCGCGAGCCGGCGCTGGTGGACGACCGGCTCTTCCTCACGCTCCCGGACGCCTCCGGGAGCGAAAGCTTCGTGGAGCTGGCCTACCCCGACCGGAAGCTGCCCCCCCATGGCTGGCGCCCGGGGAGGGGAGACCTCGCGGGACGCGGCCGCCCCCACTGATCGTCAGTTCTCGACGTCGACCCAGGTGCCCCAGAGCGTGTCCCGGGGCCACGCCGGGAGGAGCTGCGCCCACTGCTGCGGCGTGGCGGGGCGGCGCACGCGCAGGGGGATCACCTCGGCGTCCTTGTGCGGTTCGGCGAGCCCGGCGGAGAGCGCCTCGAGCTTCGCGGTGACTTCGGCAGACCAGGGTTTGAACTCCAGCCACTCCATGATGACCTCCGACCTTTCGGTTCCGTTTCCAAAGGGGGCAAATGACATCCAGGGGGAGGGGCCGTCACGCCGCCCCGCGTCAGGCGAGGGACGCGACGCGAACGCTCCCTTCGTCACAAACACCCGGAGTCATTGCCTTTTCTCCCCGCTTCGAGGCTTGAAGGGCCGTTCGCCTTGATACCGGAGGACGGTGCGCAGGTTGCTCGGGTGGACACCGGGAGCGCGTCCTCCGGGTGTCGGACCGGCGCGTAGACTCGTGTGCATGGCGGGGATGGGTCGGCGGGTGCGGGTGCTCCCGGATGGAAGTCGGGTGGAGGAGGCGATGGTGCGCGCCGCGGAGGCGCACGCCTTCGTGGACGGGGCGGACTACCTATCGCTGTCGCAACTGGTGGCGGCACTGGGAGACGGGGCCTCGGAGCGGCGCCCCTGTTCGCCGTTGACCGCGCGCGTCATCGTCTGGGCATGTGCGCGGGCCCTGGGAGAGGGACCCTACGGATCCTTCGTCCAGGAGCCGGCTTTCGCCCGGGCGGCGCTGGAGCTCTTCTTCGACCTCAAGAGCGGCGGCGTGGACCCCGCGGGCTTCCGGGCCGCGGTGGACAGGTTCCCGGCCGGCCGCATCGAGCGGGCGCGCTATCTCGCCCGGCTCTTCGAGGCCTACGAGGGCCGGCTGGCGGAGCTGCGGCTGCAGGACCGCGAGGACCGCGTGCACGACGCGATTCGCGCGCTGGACCAGACGGGACTGCCGGAGCGCCTGCGCAGGGGCGTGCTGGAGGTGTCCGGCGTCCATGACTTCCCCATCACCCGGCGCACGCTGCTGCAGAAGCTGGCGCGCGCCTGTGATGCGGCGGGGAACACCTTCCGCCTGGAGGTGCCGGCGGGGTGCTCGCCGGACGTGGACGCGGTGGTGGATCCGGTGCTGGGCGCGCTGGAGCGGAGCGCGCAGGGGCTCGTGCGCGTGGAGCTGGAGAAGGAGGACCTGACGCTGAAGGACCGGCCACTGGCCTGGCTGGGGCGGTTCCTCTTCTCCTCGGAGGCGCCGCGGGTGCCCCACGCGGACGTCCCCCTGCGGCTGCACCGGGTGGCCACCGCCCGCGGGGAGGCGCAGCTCTTCGCCCGCCTGGCGCGGCAGCAGGTGGACGCGGGCGTGCCCCCGGAGCGGCTGGCCCTGGTGTGGCCGGACCTGGCGGAGGAGGCGGAGTGGGCGGCGGAGGCGCTCGAACACTACGGGGTGCCGGCGAGGATGCGGCGGGGGATGCCGCTGTCGGCCACCGCGCCGGGACGGATCGCATTGGAGCTGCCGCTGGTGGTGGACGATGGGTTCCCGGCCAGCGAAGTGGGCTGGCTTCTGGAGAGCCGCTACCTGCCGCAGGTGAGCCACGGGTTGCCGGAAGGGCCTCGGGGGCTGCTCGCGCTGGCGGGCGTCCGGGACGACGGGTTGGGCGCGAAGGAGGGGCGGGGCGCCTACGAGGTCCGGCTCTCGGCGCTGGAGGCGCGGCTCTCGGCGCGGACGGCCGGGAAGAAGAAGGCGGCGGAGGTGGCGGCGGTGCGCGAGGCGGCCGGGCGTCTGATCGCGGCGGCGGGGGCCATCCCCGCGGAGGGCAAGGCCTCGGAGTTGTTGGAGCGGTGGTGGGGGGCGCTGGACGCATTGGGCCTGCCTTCGGCGGTGCGCAAGCCGGAGCCGCGGGACCGCGAGGGCACGGTGCTGGGGCGCGCGGTGCTCCGGGCGCTGGCGCGGGATCAGGCCGCGTTCGAGGCGCTCCACGGCATGGCCCAGGAGCTTCGGGGAGCGCTCCGGGATGCGGGGGCGCTCTCGGCGAAGATGACCCGGCGCACGTTCCAGCGGTGGCTGGTGGACGCCGCGGGGGACTTCAACCTCGCGCCCCGGGGACCGCGGGGCGGAGCGGTGCAGCTCCTCGACGTGCGAGAGCTTCCCGGCAGGACGTTCGACCACGTGTACCTCGGAGGCTTCTCGGACGGGCGCTTCCCCCGGCGCGAGGTGCCCAGCCCGCTGTTCCCGGAGGAGGACCGGATCCGGGTCAACGCCTGGTTCGGCCGGGACGTGTTCCGGGTGGCCACCGGCGAGGGCGAGCGGCGCATCGGCTGGAGGCTGGCCGAGGACCGTCTCCTGCTTCACCTCGCGCTCTCTGCCAGTGAAGGGGCGGCCACCTGCGCCCATCCCGCGCACGGCCCCTCCGGAGGGGAGTTGGCGCCCTCGCCGTTCTGGGACGAGCTGCAGCGGCTGACGGGGGCGCGGCCCTCGGAGGTTCCGCTGCGTGCGGTGCCGGAGCTGGACGAGGTCCTCAGCGAGGGCGAATTGCGCCAGCGGGCCGCGCTGGAGCTGTGGGGGAGGCCGGAGCTGCGGACGGGCGAGCCGGACCCGGCCGGGCCGTCCCTCGGTGCTGCGCTGGAGGACGAGCCGTGGGTGGAGGACGCTGCCCGCATCGCCGCCATCGAGGCGGAGCGGCTGGCGTTCTTCGGGGCGCCCAAGGAAGAGGCGACCCTCGGCCCGTACACCGGCAGCGCCTCACGGGAGGGACTGCAGGCGGCGCTGGAGGCGTGCTTCGCGTTCGACCGCGGCAATCCGCTCTCCGCCTCGCTGCTCCAGCGCTTCGGCAACTGCGCGTTCCAGGGGTTTCTGGGCTGGGCGGTGGGGCTGGACGATCCGGAGGAGCCCGGCGAGGAGATGGACGCGCGCGGGCAGGGCAGCTTCTGGCACAAGGTGCTGGAGGTCCTCTTCCCGCTCCTGAAGGAGGAGGGCCTGCTGGGCGCCGCGCCGGAGGACGTGCCCCCGGGGTTGATCGACCGGGCGCTGGACACCGCGGCGCAGGCGGCGGAGCAGAGCGGGCACACCGGCCACCCCGCCCTCTGGCGCATTGGACACGAGCGCGCGCGGCGGATGGTGCGGCGCGTCCTGGGGTCCCCCGCGCGCGGGCTGCCCTTCCACCACATGGAGCCTTTGCGGCCGGAGCTGCTCTTCGGTTCGCCGGAGGCGGACGAGGCCTGGCGCGAGATCCCCATCCCCGGACCGCACGGCGAGCCGCCCGTCTACGTGCGGGGGAAGATCGACCGGCTGGACGGCGGGAACGGACAGCTCGGGGTGGTGGACTACAAGTCCGGAGAGGTGAAGAAGAACAAGGGGTTGCGGGAGGCTTTCCTCGCCACCGAGTTCCAGCTCCCGCTCTACCTGCACGCAGCGCGGGTGGCGGGACACGATGGGCCGTTGAAGGCCGCGTGGTTGTCCCTCAAGGACGGCGAGCCCACCGACCTCGAGGGGGAGCTGGCGAAGATGCAGCTCTCCCTGGAGGACCTGCTCGCCAGCGACCCGGAGACCACCCGGCGGCTGGAGGGGGAGGGGCTGCAGAACCTGTCCATGGCGGTGCACCGGCTGGTGGCGGGGCTGCGCGAGGGGCGCTTTCCGGCACAGCCGGAGGACTGCAAGTTCTGCAACTTCGCCCGGGTGTGCCGGATCAGCGAGCGCCGGATGCCGGAGGGCGGGGAATGAGCGCGGGCGGGCTGGCCGTCACGTGGGCACCCGGCGAGGAGCCGCTGGCGCTGGAGCGGAACCTCGCGCTGCTGGCCGGCGCCGGTGCGGGAAAGACGTATTCGCTGATCACCATCTGCCTGCACCTGCTCGGCGGGGCGCGGCGCGACGGGGTGCCGCTCCGGGCCCACGAGCTCTTCCTGCTCACCTTCACCGAGAAGGCGGCGGGTGAGATGCGCGAGCGCCTCCGGGCGCGGGTGGACGCGCTGGCGCGGGACGCGGGGGCGCTGGAGGCGGAGCGGGAGCTGACCGGGTCCTACGCGCGCCACGGCCGGACCCCGCCGCCGCCGGACTTCTGGCGCAAGGTGCGTGACGACCTCGGCGCGGCGACCATCGGGACCTTCCACTCGCTGTGCGGGCAGCTCCTGCGGCGCGCGCCGGCGGGTGCCGGCGTGGACCCTGCCTTCGAGCTGCTGGAGGAGCGCGAGGCGCAGGCGCTCCTGCAGGACGCGGCCGAGCGGGTGGTGCTGGCGGCCCTGGAGTCGGACGAGGCGGGGGACGTGGCGGACCTGTGCGGCGATCTGCGCTTCGTCTCCCAGGGCGGTGGCCGCGCGCAGGGGCTGGTGGACTACCTCTGCGAGGTGTTCACCCGGGTGCGCGAGGAGGGCCTGTCGCCCGGCGCGGTCCCGGTGGGCAACTTCGCCGAGGCCCGGGAGCGCTTCGAGCGGGAGGTGCGCCGCTACGGGCAGACGCTGGAGGAGGCCGCGGAGGCGGACGCCGGGCGGGGCGGGAAGTATGCGGGCCTCATCGCGCGGCTGCGTCGGGCGTGTGACGGGCTCACGTTCGAGACCTTTCTCGAGCCGGACAGGTGGCCGCTGCTGCGCGACGCGGTGAGGGCGGAGGCGAACCTCGCGCGGGTCAAGGACGTTGCGCTGAAGAACGTGAAGTACCTCGCGCTGGGGAGGAAGGACGACGGCGAGGTGGGGCTGTGCGGGCACTTCGCCGCGTGCCTTGCGGCGAGGCAAGAGGGGGCGTTCCGGGAGCTGCTGGTGCGGCTGGAGGCGCGGCACACCGCCGAGCTGCAGAAGCGGTCCGCCCTGGATTTCACCGCGCTGCTGATCAAGGCGCGGGACCTCCTGCGCGACCTGCCGGCGTTCCGCCGCGAGGTGCAGGACCGGCTGCGCGCGCTGCTGGTGGACGAGTTCCAGGACACCAACCGCCTGCAGCTCGAGCTGGTGACGCTGCTGGCGGAGGAGCGCGGCGGCGCCCCGCGGCTGGTGTTGGACGGGACCGAGCGGGAGGAGGCGCCGGAGGACGGACAGCTCGGGTTGACGCTGGACACGCGGCGGGGCCGGGGCATCGGCGTGGCCGAGGTTCCGCTCGAGCCGGGGATGCTGGCGGCGGTGGGGGACCGCAAGCAGAGCATCTACGAGTTCCGCGGGGCGGACGTCTCGGTGTTCGAGGTGCTGGCGCGGCAGATCGAGCGGGACGGCGGGGCGCGGCACTTCCTGCAGGACAACCGGAGGTCGTCGCCCGAACTCATCGGGTGGTTCAACGAGGCGTTCGCGGGCGTGATGGCGCCTACGGAGTCCCCCAGGGACTACGAGGTGGCGTGGAACCCGGATGCGGACGCGCTCCGGGCGGTGCGGCCCAGCGTGCGCGGCGGGGAGGCGGCGGTGGACCGGCTCATCCATCCGCCTGCCGATACGACCGAGGAGTGCCGGCTGCAGGATGCGGAGGCGGTGGCGCGTTACCTCGCGCGGCTGCTGTCACCGGACGGTCCGGAGGTGGCGGTGGACCGTTCGGGCGGGGCCCCGCGTCGTGCGCGCGGCGGGGACGTGGCCATCCTCTTCCGGCGCTTCACCCACCTCGAGGCCTACCGGCAGGCGCTGGTCCGCCACGGCGTGCCGCACCGGGTGGTGAGGGGGCGCGGGTTCTACGGCGCGCAGGAGGTGATGGACCTCGC
>CAZCWA010000275.1:0-7001 GCA_964502265.1 uncultured Myxococcaceae bacterium
TGTACGTGATCGATGCCGAGGGCGTGCTGCGCTTCATGGGCGGCATCGACGACGACCCGCGCGGCAAGAGCGAGAAGCCGCAGAACCACGTGCGCGCGTCGCTGGATGCGGTGCTGGCCGGGAAGGCCGTGCCGGCGAGCACCACCCAGCCCTACGGGTGCTCGGTGAAGTACGCCAAGGTCGAGTAGCGCGCGCTGCACGCGCCCATCCGTTCGGTTCCGTGCGGGAGCTGAATGGGTGGGGTGACTTTGGGCTTGGCCTTTCGCGCGACGCGGCCGATTGTCGGTCGCTCGTATGCCCTTCAGGCGCCGCCCCATCCTCGTCTCCGCCAGCATCGCAGCCGCCGCCCTCGTCGGGCTGGCGGTCGGGCTCGGTGGCTACACCTTCGTCTACGCCAAGGGGGCGTCGTACCTCGGCAGCGACGCGGCCACCTGCGCGAACTGCCACATCATGCAGGAGCACTACGACGCGTGGAACAAGTCGAGCCACAGCTCGGTCGCGGTCTGCAACGACTGCCACGCGCCCCACGCGTTCATCCCCAAGTACTGGGTGAAGGCGCGCAACGGCTGGAACCACGCGGTGGCCTTCACCACCGGCAACTTCCCTGATCCCCTCCGCATCACCCGGCCCAACCACGAGGTCACCGAAGGCCAGTGCCGCCAGTGCCACCAGGCGATCGTCGAGTCGATCGATCCGGTGCACGCGCGCGCGCGCCAGGATGAAGGTGCCGTGGAGGGGCGGATGAGCTGCATCCGGTGCCACCGCAACGTGGGTCACCCCCTTTACTGAGGTATGCCCGTGCCAGAGTCGCAGACGAACCGATCGCGCAGAACGCTGACCCTCGTCATCCTCGTGGCCGCCGTCGCCGCCATCGCCGCGGTGGGCGCCGCTGCATTGATGCTCAACATCGCCGAGCGTCAGCGCGAGGGACAGAACCCCTTCTTCCGGGTGGTGGAGCTCACCGACGACACGGTGGATCCGGCGATCTGGGGGAAGAACTTCCCGCTCCAGTACGACACCTACCGCCGCACGGTGGACCAGGTGCGCACCCGCTACGGCGGCAGCGAGGCCATCGCCCGGACGCCCACGGACGCAGACCCGCGGTCGATCGTGGCGCAGTCCCGGCTGGAGGAGGACCCGCGGCTGGTGACCTTCTGGTCCGGGTACCCGTTCTCGGTGGACTTCCGCGAGGAGCGCGGCCACGCGTACATGCTCGACGATCAGATCTTCACCGAGCGCCAGAAGGTCGCGCAGCAGCCGGGCGCGTGCCTGCACTGCCACGGGTCGATGTACGTGCCCTACAAGAACGCGGGCAACGGGGACATCATCGAGGGCTTCAAGAAGATGAACCCCCTGCCCTTCCACGAGGCGCGCAAGGAGGTCGAGCACCCGGTCTCGTGCATCGATTGTCACGACTCGCAGACGATGCAGCTCCGGATCACCCGGCCCGGCTTCATCGAGGGCATGCGCGTGCTCAAGGCGTCCCAGGGCATTCAGAACTACGACGTGCGCAAGGACGCCACCCACCAGGAGATGCGGACGTTCGTCTGCGCCCAGTGCCACGTGGAGTACTACTTCAAGCCGCCCGACAAGCAGCTCACCTACCCGTGGCACAAGGGCCAGAAGGTGGAGCAGATCCTCGCCTACTACGACGAGGTGGACTTCAAGGATTGGACCCACAAGGAGAGCGGCGCGCCGGCGCTGAAGGCGCAGCACCCGGAGTTCGAGCTCTACTCGCAGGGCATCCACGCCAAGAGCGGCGTGGCCTGCGCGGACTGCCACATGCCCTACATGCGGACCGGGGCGCAGAAGGTGTCCGACCACCAGGTGCGCTCGCCGGTGCTGAACATCCAGCGCGCCTGCCAGACGTGCCACAAGTGGCCGGAGGAGGAGCTGCGCGAGCGCATCTTCACCATCCAGGACCGCACCTACGAGCTGCGCAACGAGGCGATGGACGCGGTGGTCTCGCTCATCGGCGACATCCAGCAGGCGAAGGCGGCGGGCGCCACCGACGAGCAGCTCCGCACCGCGCGGCAGATGCAGCGGTACTCGCAGTTCATGGTGGACTTCATCGAGGCCGAGAACTCGATGGGCTTCCACGCGCCCCAGGAGGCGGCGCGGGTGCTCGGGCACGCCATGAACATCGCGCGGCAGGGACAGCTCGCGGTGCGTGACCCCGGCTTCAAGCCGGATCTGCCGTGGACCGAGGGCGCAGGCCCGCACGCGCGTCCGGATCATCCGGCGCCGCCGCAGGGTGCCGCGGGTGGCGCAGGCTCCGCCGGTGGCGCGGAGCAGACCGCGCCTGCGCAGGAGAAGTAGCGCCGGGCGGGGCGGCGGCGGACGAAGGCTCTACTCCTCCGCCTCCCTTCGGCCACCGGACTGCGGAAGGTTCGCCACCCGCATCCGGCGCGAGCCCTCGAAGGGAAGGCGGAGGGTTCCGGCCGGCGCGCGCAGGGTGACCGCGCCGCGCACCGAGACGTCCACCGGGACCTCCTCCTCGCGCGGTGACTGGGATCTGCGGAACACGAGCGGCGCGCGCACGACGAGCGGGTGGGGACGGTTCTGGGGCGCGGGATCGGCCAGCACCTGCGTGCCGGCAGCGAACCAGCGGTTGCCCAGCCACAGCTCCCACGAGACCTCGGTGTACGCGGCCGCCGGCAGGCCCGGGTTGGTGACCGCAAGCTCCAGCTCGAGGTCCCCGCGCTCGCCGGCGGTGAAGGCAAGCCGCACCTCCCCGAGCTGCACCGCGCCCTCCTGACCGCCGCCCAGGGCCCGCGTGGCCGCGCAGCCCGCCGCGGCCATCCCCATCCCCAACCCCATCGCCAGCGCGACGGGCAGCAGGAGCGACCGCGGGAGCCATCCGCGAGACGAGGGCGAAGCGCTCATCCGCCGAGGAGGGGCTGCAGCGCCTCGACCGTGAGGGGCCAGCCGTTGCGCCGGGCGAGCAGCTCGACGGCGCGGGCGAACTCGGCGGCGGTCTGGAAGCGGAGCTGCGGATCGGCGAAGAGCGCCTTGCGCGCGATCTGTGCGGCGTACTGGGAAACGCCGGGGGCGACGGTCTGCAGCGACGGAACCCGGGCGTCCCGCGCCTGGTGCATGAGGTCGAGCTCGTTCTGCGCGTCGTAGAGCCGCCGGTGGGCGAAGAGCTCCCAGAAGATGATCCCCGCCGCGAAGAGGTCCGAGCGCGGATCCACCGGCAGGCCCAGCACCTGCTCCGGGCTCATGTAGCCCACCGTTCCGCGCAGCGCGCCCGACTCGCCGCCCCGCCGGCCCTCCACGTCGGCCACGCCGAAGTCGGTCAGCTTCACGTCGCCGCCCACCGAGAGGAGGATGTTGGCCGGGTTCACGTCGCGGTGGACGATGGTGCCGCCGCCCTCCCCCACCTTCGCCCGGTGGATGTAGTCGAGCGCCTTGAGCAGGCAGTGGACGATGTACGCCGCCGCCTGCGGGGGCATCTGCGCGCGCGACTTCCACAGCAGATCCTGCATGAACGCCAGGGTCCGCCCCGAGACCAGCTCCTGCACCATCAGGTAGTCCGCGCCGGCCTTGAAGCAGCGGAAGGTGCGGACGATGTGCGGGTGGCGCAGGCGCGTGGTGAGGCGGGCCTCGTCCACGAAGTGCTTCACCCACGCGCCGTCGTGCCGGTAGGTGGGCAACAGGCGCTTGAGCACGACCTCCTCGGGCTCGCCGGCGGAGCGCTGGATGCCGGGGCGGGCGCGCGCCTGGTACACCTCGGCCATCCCGCCCACCGCGAGGCGTCCCACGATCTGGTAGCCGCCGAGCTCCGAGTCCTGCACGGACGCCAAGCTACTGCGCTTTGCGGAAGGGCGGGAGGCCGCTGCCCACCGTGCCCGAGCCGCCCTCGTCGTACGTGCCTTCCTCCTGCCTGCCCAGCAGCCGCGCGTACAGCGACGCGTAGTCGCGCGCGGAGCGGGTCCAGGAGAAGTCCTCGCCCATGCCCCGCCGCCGCACCTCGCGCAGCACTTTCGGGTCGGCGAAAAGCGCCAGCGCGCGGTCGAACGCGTGGGTGAGCGCGGGGGGCTCGAAGGGGCCGAACTTGATCCCCGTCCCGTCCGGCTCGCCCACGTCGCGCACGGTGTCGTCGAGCCCGCCCACCGCGCGCACGATGGGCACGGTCCCGTAGCGCAGCGAGTACATCTGGTTCAGGCCGCACGGCTCGTAGAGCGAGGGCATGAGGAAGAAGTCGCTGCCGGCCTCCACCAGGTGCGACAGCGCGGTGTCGTAGCCGAAGAGCAGGCCCACCCGGCCCGGGAAGCGGGCGGAGAGCTCGCGCAGCCCCTGCTGGTAGCGGACCTCGCCGGTGCCGAGCACCACCACCCGCGCACCTCGTTCGAGCAGGTGCGGCAGCGCGGGGAGGAGGATGTCGAAGCCCTTCTGCGACACCATCCGGCTCACCATGCCGAACAGCGGCGCGCCCTCGCGGCCCTGCCCCGGGTCAGAGGGCTCGAGGCCGAACTGGTCGAGCAGCGCGCGCTTGCAGAACGCCTTCCCGCTCAGGTCCCGCGAGTCGTAGCGGGCCGGCAGGTACGCGTCCTTCTGCGGGTTCCACTCCTCCACGTCGATGCCGTTGACGATGCCGTGGAGGTCCGCGCTCCGGGCGCGCAGCACGCCGTCCAGCCCCCAGCCGCCCTCGGGCGTCTGCACCTCGTGGGCGTAGCGCGGGGACACGGTGGTGAGCGCGTCCGCGTAGACGAGCCCGGCCTTCATGAAGTTGACCTGGCCGTGGAACTCGAGCGCGCCGGGGTGGAAGTGCTCGCGCGGGATGCCCAGCTCGTCGAGCGTGCTGGGCGGGAAGTAGCCCTGGTACGCCATGTTGTGGATGGTGAAGACGCTCTTCGCGCGCGCCATCGGCCCGTGCGCGTAGCCGCTGCGCAGGGACAAGGCCACAGGCCCCGTCTGCCAGTCGTTGAGGTGGACGATCTCCGGCACGAACCCCAGCCGCAGCGCCCCCGACACCGCGGCCATCCCGAAGAAGCCGAAGCGCAGGTGGTTGTCGCCGTAGTCCCCGTTCCGATCGCCGTACAGCTCCGGGCGATCGAAGAAGCGCGCGTTCTCGATGAAGAGCACCCGGTGCCGGCCGCCGCCGGAAGGGACCTCCGCGAGGTGGAGCCCGGCGCGCTCCTGTCCGAAGGGAAAGCGCAGGTCGAGGTGCCGGCCCGAGTCCACGAGGCCGTTCCGGGCGACCTTGCCGTACAGCGGGGTGGCCACCAGCACGTCGTGACCCAGCGAGGCGAGCGCTGCGGGGAGGGCGGAGGAGACGTCCGCCAGGCCGCCGGTCTTGGACCAGGGCACGACCTCCGAGGCGAGAAACAGGATCCGCATCGGAGGCAACATGCCCCATGTGCGGTTCGCCTTCACTTCCCTTTTGCAGCCGTACCGCTAGGTTGCCGCGCCATGACTCCGGATCCGATCGCGCGGTTCCTCGCCCTCTACGAGGAGGCGCTCCGGGCGTATCCGGAGACCTTCAACGCGATGACGCTCTCCACCGTGGGCGCGGACGGAAGGCCCTCGAGCCGCGTGGTGCTCCTCAAGGCGGCGGACGAGCGGGGGTTCGTCTTCTACACCAACCTCCGGTCCCGGAAGGGGCAGGAGCTTCGCCAGAACCCGTTCGCCGCGCTGTGCTTCTGGTGGCCGGCGCTCGAGTACCAGGTCCGCGTGGAAGGACCGGCGGTGCAGGTGCCGGATGAAGAGGCGGACGCGTACTTCGCCTCGCGCCCGCGGGGGAGCCAGGTGGGCGCGTGGGCCTCGGACCAGAGCGAGACGCTCGACCGGCGCGAGGCGCTCGAGGAGCGGGTGGCGGAGCTGGAGCGCCAGTACGAGGGCCGCGAGGTGCCGCGCCCGCCGCACTGGAGCGGCCTGCGCGTGGTCCCGGACCGGGTGGAGTTCTGGAAGAACCGCCAGAGCCGGCTGCACGACCGCGAGCTGTACACCCGCGCTGCGGAGGACGCGCCGTGGCAGGTGACGCGGCTCTATCCGTAGAGGCCCTACCAGGGCACCTCTTCGCCCGTGTGGTTGAAGAAGTGGCCCGAGTCCTTCGGGCGCAGCCTGTCGAAGAGCGCCACCAGCCGGCCCGCCGCCTCGTTCACGGGCGTGGTGGCGTGGCTTCCGCCCATGTCGGTCTGCACCCAGCCGGGGTTCACCACGATGAAGGTGATCCCGTCCGACGCGTGGTCTATCGCCATCGAGCGGCAGGCCATGTTCAACGCCGCCTTGCTCATCCGGTAGCC
The DNA here is from genome assembly GCA_964502265.1 of uncultured Myxococcaceae bacterium. Taxonomy (GTDB): domain Bacteria; phylum Myxococcota; class Myxococcia; order Myxococcales; family Myxococcaceae; genus JAFAFL01. Next base: position 6,249 of record CAZCWA010000275.1, read on the forward strand.
GTACGCGCCGCCGGAGGTGTTGTCCGTGAGCGATCCCATCTTCGAGGTCACGTGCACCACCCGCGCCCCCTTCTGCAGCCTGGGCAGGAGCGCCCGCGTCACCCGGATGGGGCCCAGCGCGTTGACGTCGTAGGTGTGCACCGCATCCGCCAGGTCCAGCTCTTCGAGGCGGGCCGTCTTCCCCATCACGCCGGCGTTGTTGATGAGCAGGTCCAAAGGGCCGGGCGGCAGCGCTTCGGCGAAGCGGCGCACGCTGGCGTCGTCGGTCACGTCGCAGGCGTGGATGCGCAGCGTTCCGTTCTTTCGCCCATCGCCCAGGGCGCGCAAGGCCTGCGCTTCCTCCGGCCTGCGGACGGCGGCGTCCACGGTGTCGCCCCGCTCGAGGTACTGCCGGCACAGCTCCAGGCCAATCCCACGGTTCGCTCCGGTCACCACGATTCGCATGGGCGGCTGGTTAACCGGCGCATCGAGGGCAGGCAAGCAGGGGCCGTCGCGCATGGCGGTACGGGTGATGCAGGACTAGACAGTCATCATGTTCGACACGGCGGTGATCGGCGCAGGGGTGTCGGGGCTCGCGCTGGCGCACGGGCTCCTTCGGGCGGGCAAAGAGGTGGTGGTGCTCGAGGCTTCGTCTCGACCGGGCGGCGTGCTCCAGACGCGCGCGCGGGACGGCTTCCTCATGGAGCAGGCGGCGAACGGGTTCCTCGACAAGGAGCCGGCGACGCGGAGGCTGGTGGAGCAGCTCGGGCTCAC
>CAZCWA010000276.1:0-6981 GCA_964502265.1 uncultured Myxococcaceae bacterium
GACGTCGCCGGCCGCGTGCCCGCCCATCCCGTCCGCGACGACGTAGAGCCCCAGCGCGGCGTCCACCAGCATGGAGTCTTCGTTGTGCTGCCGCTTCCGGCCGATGTCGGTCAGTCCAAACGCCTGGGTGGAGAGGGCCAACGTGTGTCGCTCCGGTTGCGAGGGCGTTCCAAACTATGCGGACGGGGAGCACGCATCAAGGCGACTCGCACGCCGCGGCGCGCCACTTTCACGAAGCCGGAGCGCCCCCCGGATCCATGACCGCCTGCCTGCACTGGAACACCAGGGCCGGCCGCGCCTCGGCGATCCACGGGGTCTCCAGCACCGCCTGTACGTAGAACGGCGACTGCCGACTGAAGTAGACCGCCCGCCCCAGATCATCGAGCGCGGCGCCGTTCTGTCCCACCCTCGCGGACGCGAGCGCACGGGCGAAGTAGAGCGCCGGCACCTCGCCGAACCGCTCGAGCGCGATCGCCAGGCGCCGCTTCGACACGAAGGCCACCCACTCGAGGTTCACCGCGTTGGCCGAGTGCCGCAGCCGGAGGTACTCCCGCAGGTACGCCTCGGCGGCCGTCACCGGACGCGCCCGCTCCAGCTCCTCGAAGGCCCGCTCCGGGTGATCGCGCAGCAGCGAGAGCACGCCCAGCCAGCGCCGCTCACCGCCGGTGAAGCCCAGTCCTTCCGCGCGCGCGTCCAGTCCTGCCACGCTCCCCATCGTCCGCAGCTCGAGCAGGAGCGTCCGCCGCGCGCCGGCGTGCTCGCCTTCACCCCACAGACCCTCGAGGAGCGCGTCCCAATCCAGGCGCTCGAGGCACCGGAGCCCGGCCCGGGTGCGGTTGCGGCGCACGTTCCAGCGGTGGAAGCCGATCATCGCCGCGGCGTAGGCACCGGCAGCAGCGGAGGCCAGAAGGACGCTCACCCCATGCGCGCTAGCAGATGAAGAGGCATTGGGTAAAGTCCGCGCCCCCCATGCCCCGCACGCGCACCATCGAGATTCCGCTCGTCGCCACCTCCTCCGAGCCAGGGCTCGGGCAGCTCGCCGAGGGGCTCGCCGACGAGGATCCGGGCGTGCGCGAGGACTGCGCGCAGAGGCTCGCGAACCTGCGCCACCCCGAGGCCGCGACCTACCTGCGCCACGCGCTCGACGACGACGAGGAGAGCGTCCGCATGTGGGGCGCGTACGGGCTGGGGCTGCTGGCGCGCAGCGAGGACCAGGGTGAGCTGCAGCGGGCGATGCGCGAGGACGAGTCGCCGCTGGTGCGCCTGTGGGCCACCTTCGGCTGTGCGCACGCGGGCGATTCGTACGCCGCGCACGCGCTGGTGGAGATGCTCGACCTGCCGGACCTCGAGCTGCGCAGCAACGCGGTGGACGCGCTGGTGACGCTGGCGGATCCATCGACCGTGCGGCCGCTGCTGGAGCGGAGGCTTGCGTCCACGGACGAGCGTCGCCGCGTCTGGGCCGCCGCCATCCTCCACCGCTGGGGACACCGGGGGGCCTTCGAGCTGTGGCGTGAGTGCCTGCTCCATCCGCGTGCCCGCGTGCACGCAGCCCTCGTCTCGCCCTACCTTCAATCGCAGGTCGCCGCGCGCGAGCTGGTGCGGGTGGGCGCGGAGCTGCCGACCGAGGAGCTCGAGGCGCCGGTGGCCGCGGCCAACGACCTGCCGCTGGCGGAGCTGCTCTCCTCGCCGCTGCTGGAGCTGGGCCTGGACGCGCTGCTCGAACGCGCAACCGCCGTGCAGGACGCGGACGAGGCCCTGCGCGCGGACCTCCTGTTGATGGCGCTGCGCACCCCGTACGCCGATCCGGAGGTGGTGGCGCGGCTCTTCGAGCACATCGGACAGCAGCCGGTGGAGACCTTCGGCGCGTGGCTCTCGGACGTCTTGCTCGAGCAGTCCCCACCTGAGCGCCTTCGACTTCTGGCGCGCGTGTTGGACTTCGCTCCGGAGGCGATCGTCCCCGCGCTCCTGCGCTTCGATGGTGGGGACCGGGATCGCATCTTCGATCTGCTGGCGGACGCGGCCGGTGCGCCCTCGCATGGGACCGCGCTGCTGTCCCCGCTGCTGGAGTTTCTGCGCACGAGCCCGTGGTCCGAACAGCTCGCGGATCTCCCGGACGATCCGTGGGCGGTGCTGGAGGTGGAGTCCGTGCCCGCCCTCTCGCCCCTGCCCTCGCTCGAAGACGAAGGGGCGCCCCTGGGCCCCATCATCGAGCGCATGGCGGCGGGCGAAGAGGTGGAGCCCGGGGCGCGCGCGCGGGCCGAGGCGCTGCTGCAGGAGCTCGAGATGACCGCGGAGGAGTTCGCGGTGGCGGTCAACGCCGAAGAGGGCAACGTGGAGGCGATGGAGCCGCCCACCGGCGAGCGCGCCGCGTTCCGCGCACTGTGTCTGGCCGCGGTGGTCGACCGGGCGATGCGCGAGCAGGCGCTGGCAGATGGCCGGCTCGATGCGCCGGGCGCGGCCGAGGCGTCGATGGCCTCGCGGGCGTGGCTCTCGTCGAGCAGGGCCATGGAGTCTGCGCTGACGGAGGCGGAGCGCACGCTGCTGGACGCGGAGCCGGGCGCCTGGAGCTCGGAGGACACGGACCGGGGGCTGGCGTCGATCGAAGCGCTGGCGATGCTGGCGTGGAGCACCCAGAGCGACGTGAGCGCGCCGCCTTCCCCGGACGCCCCCTCTTCTCCCGGAGAGGTGATGTCCCAGCTCCCGGTGTACCGCGCGTTCGAATCCTTCGTCGCCGCCGCCACCCAGGTGGACGCGGACACGCTGGATGGTTTGCGTGAGCTGTACGAGACCCTGCTCTGGCGGGCGGAGCAGGAGGAGACGGCGCGGCGCCTGCTGAAGGGCGAGGAGGTGTCGCTCCCGCTCGACGAGGAGGCGCTCCTCGAGGAGCTGCGCGCAGACGGAGCGGGCAGCGGCGGCGCGGAGTCCACCCATCGTCCCACGCTCCTCGCGGAGGCCCTGCGGCTGCTGGGACGCCGCGCGGCGCAGAGGCTGGCGGAGGCGGGGCTGGTGATGCTGCGGTCGGGTGACTTCGGCTTCATGGGACAGCCGGTGTCGACGCTGGACGATGTCCTCCTGGGACAGTTGCGCACCGTGGCGGAGCAACGCTTCCGCGCGCTGGTGTGGCTGGCCGGCGCCGGCGAGTGGGACGCGCTCGAGGGCGGAAGTGAAGAGGAGCCCGGCTGAAGCCGGGGCGTACGCCGGCCTTGTGAACAGTTTCCGACGGGGCTATATCGCCCGGTCACTGTCTCGCTTCTGGGAGGGAGCTTGGCCACGTCGCTTCGGACGTTCGTCTTTCTCGATTCGCTCCAGCCGCAGCTCGCCGCCCACATCTGCACGACCTGCCGCGGCTACTACCCCGTCCCGTACGTGGCCTCGCTGTTCGTGGAGATCGCGCCCGGCATGGCGATCCACGGGCTGATCGACACCGCGCTCAAGCAGACCCGGGTGTACCCCGCCACGCTGGTGGTGGAGCGCGCCTACGGCATGCTCGAGGTGCACCACGAGGACAAAGGTGAGGTCCGCAGCGCCGGCGAGGCGATCCTCTCGCACATGGGCGTGAAGGAAGAGGACCGGATCAAGCCCCGGCTGATCTCGAACACCATCATCCGCGCCATCGAGCCGATGCACGCGATGATCCTCGACCGCATCCGCTTCGGCTCCATGATCGAGCCCGGTCAGTCGCTCTTCATCATGGAGTGCGAGCCCGCTGCGTACGCCGCGCTCGCCGCCAACGAGGCGGAGAAGGCGGCCAACGTGAAGCTGGTGGACGTGACCCCGTACGGCGCCTACGGCCGGCTCTACCTCGCGGGCAGCGAGGCGGAGATCGACGCGGCGGCGGAGGCGGCGGTCAACGCGCTCAAGAACATCTCCGGCCGCGAGAGCCCGCCGGGCAAGGGCGGCTGATTTTCCTTTTTGTTTTTCACCCGTTTCACTCGAACGAGGACGTGACAGATGGCTGAGGCGCTGGGGCTCATCGAAACCAAGGGCTTCGTGGGGATGGTCGAGGCGGCGGACGCGATGGTGAAGGCCGCGCGCGTCGAGTTCGTGGGCTACGAGAAGATTGGCGGCGGGTACGTGACCGCGATCGTCCGCGGCGACGTGGCGGCGGTGAAGGCGGCCACCGAGGCCGGCGCGCGTGGGGCCGAGCGGGTGGGCGAGCTGGTATCCGTCCACGTGATCCCGAGGCCGCACCCGAACCTCGACCTCGTCCTGCCGCTCGGCCGCGCGGACAAGTCGAAGTCCGAGTCCGGTCAGGGCTAGGCCCGTCCAGGCCTGAAGCGGATCCATGCTGCTCGGCAAAGTCATCGGCACGGTGGTCTCCACCCGCAAGGAGCCGGAGCTGGAAGGGCTCAAGCTCCTCGTCGTCCGCGGGATCGACGTCGAGGGCGCGCCCACCTCCACGCTGGTCGTCGCCATCGACGCGGTGGGCGCGGGCGTGGGCGAGGTCGTCCTCTATGCCTCCGGGTCTTCTGCCCGGCAGACGCAGGTGACGAAGGACCGGCCGGTGGACGCCACCGTCATGGCCATCGTCGATCAGGTCGAGGTCGACGGGACCCTCCGGTACCCGAAGGACTGAGAAGGATCCGCCTCTCCCATCATGACCGTCAGAGCAATCCGCGCGCGCGGCACCACCGGCTCCGAAGCCATCGAGCAGGTGGTGCAGAAGGCGCGCGCCCAGGCAGGCGTGGACCGGATCCTCGTCGTCTACGGCGAGCAGTCCGCCCGCATCTACGTGGAGGATGACTCCACCCCGCCCCGGCCGCGCAACACCGTCCGGGCGTCGTAACAGTTCCCTGAAGCTCCCTCGAAGCGCCGGAGGTCGGCGGTGGCCCTCACCGAGAACCAGATCAACGCGATCGTGGACCAGGTCGTGCGCAAGGTGGCGCAGGACATGGCCGGCGTTCCTTCCGTCGTCCGGCCCGAGGTCCACCGCGGCGCCGAGCGCACGTACGGGACCTACGCGCCCGCGCCGGCGGTCATCCGGGGCGCCTCGTCGCGGCGCGGCATCTTCGACGACCTCGACTCGGCGACTTCCGCGGCCACCCGCGCCTTCGAGCAGTGGGGCGAGACCTCGCTGGAGACGAAGGATCGGGTGATCGAGGCGATGCGCGAGGTCACCCGCCGCCACGCCGAGAGCCTGGCGCGGATGGCGGTGGAGGAGACGAAGCTCGGCCGCGTCGACGACAAGGTGAAGAAGAACCTCCTGTGCGCGAACAAGACGCCGGGCACCGAGATCCTCCGCCCGGTGGCCTTCTCCGGCGACCACGGGATCACCATCACCGAGCGCGCGCCCTTCGGCGTCATCGGCTCCATCACGCCGACGACCAATCCCACCGAGACGATCATCAACAACGCCATCGGCATGGTGGCGGGTGGGAACTCGGTCGTCTTCAACGTGCACCCGTCGGCGAAGAAGGTGTCGGCGCACCACATCCAGCTCCTCAACGAGGCGATCGTCTCCGCGGGCGGGCCGGAGAACCTCCTCTGCGCGCTGGGCGAGCCGACCATCGAGTCCGCTCAGGCGCTGATGAAGCACAAGAACATCCGCCTGCTGGTGGTCACCGGCGGCCCCGCGGTGGTGAAGGCGGCGATGGCGTCCGGCAAGCGCACCGTCGCCGCAGGTCCGGGCAACCCGCCGGCGGTGGTGGACGAGACCGCCCACGTGGAGAAGGCGGCGCGCGACATCGTCAACGGCGCGTCCTTCGACAACAACATCGTGTGCATCGTGGAGAAGGAGGTCTTCGCCGTCTCCGAGATCGCCGACCGCCTGAAGAAGCACATGGTGGAGAACGGCGCCTTCGAGGTCACCGGCCCCGCGATCAACCGGCTCGAGAAGCTGGTGGTGGTGGACGGTCACCCGAACAAGGAGTGGGTGGGCCGCGACGCTGCGAAGATCGCCGAGGCCGCGGGCATCCGCGTCCCCTCCGGCACCCGGCTGCTCTTCGCCGAGGTGGACGCCACGCACGCCTTCGTTCAGGCGGAGCTGCTGATGCCGGTGATCGGCTTCGTGCGGATGCCCACGGTGGAGGACTGCATCGCCGGCGCGGTCCAGGCGGAGCACGGCTTCGGCCACACGGCGACCATGCACTCCACCTCGCTGGATCACCTGCACGCCATGGCCCGGGTGATCAACACCAGCATCTTCGTGAAGAACGGGCCGTCGTACGCGGGGCTCGGCTTCACCGGCGAGGGCTACACCTCGTTCACCATCGCCTCCCCCACCGGCGAAGGGCTGACCACCGCGGTGAGCTTCACCCGCGAGCGGCGCTGCACGCTCAAGGACTACTTCCGGATCGTCTGATGCCGCGGATCGAAGGCCCAGCCATCGGCGTGCTGGAGCTCGACTCCATCGCGCGGGGCGAGATCGTCGCGGACGCGGTGGTCAAGCGCGCCCCGGTGACGGTCCGCATGGCGGAGCCCGTATCGCCCGGGAAGTACGTGCTCCTCTTCTGCGGGGGCGTGGCCGAGGTCGAAGAGTCGTTCCGCGCCGGAGAGGATCGCGCGGGCCCATCCCTGCTCGACAAGCTCTTCCTTCCCCAGGCGTCACAGGCGCTGATCGACGCGCTCAACGACCCGCCCGGGTCGTCGTGGACGGAGAGCGTGGCAGTGGTGGAGACGCACACCGTGTCCTCGGCGCTGCTGGCGGCGGACACCGCGCTGAAGCGGGCGGAGGTCCAGCTCATCCGGCTGCACCTGGCAAAGGGCATCGGCGGGAAGGGCTACTTCATCCTCACCGGCTCCCTGGACATGGTGCAGGCGGGCGTGGAGGCGGCGGCCGCGTGCATCTCGCCGGAGCTGCTCCAGACGGTGGAGGTGATCGAGCAGCCGCACCCGGATCTGCGCGGCCGCGTGCTCTAGTTTCTAGTCTCTTGCGAGCGGATGCGACCGAAGGTAAGAGAGGCGCCCGCTGTCGGCAGTCGCAGTTCCGGCGAGGTAGCTCAACTGGTTAGAGCGGCGGTCTCATAATCCGCAGGTAGTCGG
>CAZCWA010000277.1:0-6963 GCA_964502265.1 uncultured Myxococcaceae bacterium
GAGGCGAAGGCGCTGGACTCGAAGGTGTCGGTGAACGACATCATCGTGAAGGCGGCGGCGCTGGCGCTCAAGCGGGTGCCGAAGATGAACGTCTCGCACGCCGGCGATCACGTCCTGCAGATGGAGAACGCGGACGTGGGCATCGCGGTGGCCATCGAGGACGGGCTCATCACGCCCATCGTCCGGGACGCGGACCTCAAGGGGCTCGGGCAGATCAGCGAGGAGACGCGGGACCTCGCCGAGCGCGCGCGGTCCCGGAAGCTCAAGCCGGAGGAGTACACCGGCGGGTCGATCACCATCTCCAACCTGGGGATGTACGGGATCGACTCGTTCATCGCGGTGATCAACCCGCCGCAGGCGGCGATCATCGCGGTGGGCGCGGTGGCGGACAAGGTGGTGGTCCGGGACGGCCAGATGGTGGTGCGGAAGATCATGAGCGCCACCCTCTCCGGCGACCACCGGGTCATCGACGGGGCCCTGGGCGCCGTCTACCTCAAGGAGCTCAAGGCGCTCCTCGAGCACCCGCTGCGGCTCCTCTTCTAGGAACCGCCGCGGAAGAACCCGAAGGCCCGGCTCGCGATGACCTGCGGCCGGGCCTTCTCGATCGTGTCGAACCGACTCGTGGAACCGTACCGTTCAGGACCGGACAGCTACTCGTCGCTGTGGGGGACCTTCCGCTCCAGCTCGCGCTGGGCTTCGGTGACCTCTGCCGGATCCTCGTGCTTGCCGTGCCGGACGAACTCCGCCTCGTGCTCCTGCGAGCGGCTGGGGATGCCCGGCCAGTTGTGCGGCGGCCGCGAGGTGTCCTTCCGGTGGCTCACGTCCGCGATGTCGCGTGGGTGGACCTTCTTCTCGGGGTCGATCTTGCGGGTCATGGAGACACCTCCTCTCCGCGAGGGTGGGTGTCCTGTGGGACATCCGCCATGCCCGCCCGGCCGCGCGCCCGGCCGCCTGCCCGCTGCCGGGACGGCAGACCCGGGGACGGTGTCCGGGCAGCCCGGCGCCCCCATCTTCGTCCCATGGACTGGGAGCGCGAGATCGTGAACCTGCAGGGGCACCCGCTGGCCGGCGACGTGGGGCGCGCGCTCGCGGGCGCGGTCTTCCCCGCCCACCGGCGCGATCTGCTCCTGGTGGCAGAGGAGAACGAGGCGCCGCGCACGCTGGTCACGCTGCTGGCTGGGCTTCCGGACCGGCCGTTCACCTCCGCCGCCGAGGTCACCGTCGCCGTCGAGCGCCACGCGCTCCCGCATCCCGGCGAATCCGCCTGAGCCTGCGCTGAGCGCCTTCGAAGTCGCGCGCCCCTTCAGGCCGCGTCGGTGGCGTCTTCGGTGGAGGCCGGGGCGGGGAGCGCGTCCGCCTTCCTCAGGTGGACGGTGAAGACGCTGCCCTTCTGGGGCTGGGACCGGACCTCGATCCGCCCGCCATGGCGCTGGAGGATGCCCCACGCGGCGGTGAGCCCCAGGCCGATGCCCTTGCCCACGCCCCGGGTGGTGAAGAAGGGCTCGAACACCCGGTGCACGTTCTCCGGCGGGATGCCGCAGCCCTCGTCTTCGACCTCGATCACGATCTCGTCGCCGCGGGTCTGGCTGCGGACGACGATGCCCTGCGTCCCGGAGATCGCCTGACGGGCGTTGCGGAGGAGGTGGGCCAGCGCCTGGTCGAGCTCGAGCGGATCGATGACCGCCTCCGCGTCCGCCTGCAGCTCCAGCCGGATCCCCGGCGCGTCCGGCCCGAGCTCCTGCCGCACGGTCCGGGTGATCGCCGCGCGGGTGCAGGCGGTCTGGGCCCCACGCATCTGCTGGCGGGAGAGCTCGCGGAGCGCACGGACGATGTCCTTCACCCGCCGCGCCCCGTCGAGCGACTCGTCGACCATCTCCACCCCGTCCTCCACCACCGCCTCGTCGAGCGACGCCACCGTCTCCAGGGCCGCCAGGGCCTCGGCGGTCTTGCCGGTGCGCAGGAGGGCCGCTGCCTTGCGCGCACCCTCCATGGCGTCCCCCAGCTCGCGCAGGTTCTGCTTCAGCGTGGAGAGGTTGGAGGCGAGGAACGCCATCGGGTTGTTGATCTCGTGCGCCGCGCCGGACGCGAGCTGCCCCAGGGAGGCCAGCCGCTCCGTCTCCCGCAGCCGCTGCTCGAGCAGGCGCTGGCGGGTGATGTCCTCGTAGTGGACCACCACCCCGCCCGCGTCCCCGAGCGGAAAGCCGTTCGCCTTGTACGTTCGCTCCCGGGCGACGATCTCTCCCCGCAGCTCGCCGCCGCTCTGCGCCGCCACCAGCGGGCAGCCGGGGCAGGGCGAGTCCCGGCCCGCGAGCAGCTCGTGGCAGGTGCGCCCGGGGACCTGGGTGATGGGCACGCCGGCCCGCTTGGCCCAGGCCATGTTGGCGCGCCGGAGCGTGAACCCGTCCTGCACCGCGATGGGCTCGCCGATCGCGTCGAACGTCGCCTCCCACTCGCGCTTGCCGCGGGCGATCTGCGCGGTGCGCTCCTGGACGCGCTGCTCCAGCGCTGCGTTGTCCTGCAGGACCTGCGACTGGGCCTCGCGCAGCTTCGCGGTGAGCTGCGCGTGGTGGATGGCGATGCCCACGTGCGCGCCGAGCTCCACCAGGCGCTGCAGCGCGTGGGGGCCGAAGGGCGGCCGGTCCGGTCCGCGGACCGCCTCGAGCACGCCCGTCACCTCGCCGCCCATGAGCAGCGGCACCGCCACCACCGACCGGGTCTCGAAGCCGCAGAGCGCGTCCGCCGCCCCGTCGAAGTGGACGCTCTGCCGGACGTCCTCCACCAGCAGGGGCTCGCGCAGGGCCACCACCCGCCCGGCGATCCCCTGCCCGGGCTCGAGCCGCGCCTCCTCGATGCGTCCGCCGCCGGTGCCGGAGACGACGTCGAAGGTCAGCCCGCCGGTCTGCGCGTCCCGCATGAGGAGCCGCGCGCCGTCCGCGTCGCACAGCTCGCGGGCCCGGGAGATGGACTCCTCCAGCACCTGCTGCAGGTCGAGCTGCAGGGCGATGCTCTGGGCGAAGCGGCTGACCTGGCTCGTGGTGTGAAGCCGCTCGGCCTCCTCGCCGAAAGCGACCAGCTCCCGGAGGTCCTTCAGCCGCCGCCGCGCGCCCTCCACCGCCCCCGCGAGCAGCGACGGGTCGAGCACGTACTCCACCTGCACCCCGTCCAGCGCGCGCTCCTCCTCCGGGTCGGTCGGGTCGCCGAGCAGGAGCACCAGGCCCGCCGCCGCGTGGACCTCGCGCGCCAGAGCCTCCCACCCCGTCACCCGCCCGAGCACCACCACGTCCGCCCGCCCGCCCTGCACCGCATGCAGCAGGCTCTCGGCGGTGCCGGGCGCCGGGTGGAGCCCCGCCGCCTCGAGCGCCGCGCAGGCAGCAGGAAGCTCGTCCGCGGTGAGCAGGAGGGGGACGGCGGGTCCGGGCATGCGATGACCTCGGCGCTCAGGCCACCGTGGGCGGCAGCGGCACCTGCGGCTCCTCCTCGATCAGGATCGCCCCGTCCGCGTCACGCACCAGGTTGCCGATGCCGGGGTGCTCCCGCTCCAGCGCCTTGATGACGTCGTGCTGCCTTCGCACCGTGGCCAGCAGCCGCCGGTTCTCGCGCTGCAGCTCGAGCTGCTCGAAGGCCAGGTGCAGGGTGACCTTCAGCTCCGTGTCGTCCCAGGGCTTGGTGAGGAAGCGGTAGATCTCGCCGTGGTTGATCGCCTCGATGGCCGTCTGCATGTCCGCGTGGCCGGTGAGCATGATGCGCACCCCGTCCGGCCAACGGTTGCGGACGACCTTCAACAGCTCCAGCCCGGTCATGTCCGGCATCAGGTGGTCGCTCATCACCAGGTCCACCGGCTGGCGCTGCAGCAGCTCGATCCCCTCCGCCGCGCTGTTCGCCGAGAAGAGCTCGTAGCCCTCCTTGCGGAGGCTGCGGCGCAGGGCCTTGAGGACGTTCTCCTCGTCGTCCACGATGAGGATGCGGCGGGGGGGGACGGTCATCGCGGGGCGCTCCTTTACGGCTGCCGGGCTCCGCCGGGATCCCTACAAATCGCGGGCCACCGCCGTCACACCGGGCCAAACCGGCCATTTCCCTGCCGAACCGCGCCGCCGGGGGCGGGTCGCCCCACTCCCGGGGGTCCGAATCCACCCCGGCCCACGCCCCGATTCACCCCGCGCCGAAAACAAGAACAAGCAGTAATCATTGCAAGGGGTTGCAATGTTCGGCGTTGCCTCGTACGGTGAGTGGAACCCATTGGTGGGCGGGGGGACCGGCTTTCCCACAGCCATATGGTGGTGGAGGTATGGCAGCAACGGACCCCTTGCCGCTCATCGTCTACGTCGACGACGAGCCGCTCAATCTGCGCGTCTTCGAAGCGAACTTCCGCGCCCGCTTCCGGATCCTCACGTTCTCCGAGGGCGCCCGGGCGCTGGAGGCGTTGGCGGAGCGTGCCCACGAGGTCGCCGTCCTGGTGACCGACCAGCGGATGCCCGGGATGAGCGGCGTGGAGCTCCTCGAGCACGCGCGAACGGTGGCGCCGGAGGTGCGCCGGATGCTCATCACCGCGTACTCGGACATGCAGGCGGTGATGGACGCGGTGAACCGCGGCCAGGTGGTGCGCTACTTCGTGAAGCCGTGGGTGCGCGAGGAGGTGGGCGCAGCACTCGAGGACGCGGTGGGCATCTGGACCCTGCAGCGCCGGGTGGCCGAGGTCGAGCTGCAGATGCATCGCTCGCAGCGGCTGGCGGCGCTGGGGCAGATCAGCGCGGGCATCGCCCACGAGCTGATGAACCCGGTGAGCTACCTCTCCCAGAACGTGAGCGGGCTGCGCCAGGACGTGGAGGCCCTGCGGGCGTGGATGGTGGCGCGGCGGCGGGGCGACGAGGACCCGGAGATCTTCTCGATGCTCGACGAGCTGCCGAGCATCCTGGCGGACGTGGAGACGGGCTCGCGCCACATCCGGCAGGTGGCGCTGACCATCCGCTCGCAGGCGCGGGGCGAGGAGACCGACGAGCAGGCGGGCCTGGTCGAGGTGGTGGAGTACGCCACCCGCATCGCGCGGGTGCAGCTCCGCGAGCGCGCCCGCATCCAGTACCAGGGCGAGCCGGTGAGGGTGGCGATGGGCCCGGTGCGGCTGGGCCAGGTGATGCTCAACCTGGTGATCAACGCCGTCCAGGCGCTCGACCTGGTGGACAGCGCGGGGCTGGTGGAGGTCCGCTGGCGCGTGGTGGGCGGCGAGGTCCAGGTGGAGGTCGCGGACAACGGGCCGGGCATGTCCCCGGAGGTGCAGCGCCGGGCCTTCGAGCCGCTCTTCACCACCAAGCCGCCCGGCGAGGGCACGGGCCTTGGGCTCTCCATCTGCCGCGATCTGGTGGAGAAGGCGGGCGGGAGCCTGGACCTGCACAGCGTCCCCGGCGAGGGCACGCGGGTGACGCTCAGCCTTCCTTTGGCTGACCCGGTGGCCTGAGACCGAAGGCGGAGCGCAAGGTCGTCCACAGCCGCCGGAGCGCGTCCGACTCGGCCTCGGGCACCCCGTCCACCAGGAGCACTGCCCGCGGCGGCGCGTCCTCGTCCACCGCCACCTCGGCCCACAGCGCGTGACGGCCGGCGTCGTCCACCAGCACGTAGAGGTCCACCACCGCGTCGAACGGCACGCTCCGGGTGGAGGCCCCGCGCAGCCCCCGGGGCGTGTCCACGCGCAGGGTCTCGGTGCCGAAGTGGAGCACGAACCGCCGTTGGTCCCGCGCCCGCCGGTCGAGCCTCTGGGAGAGCAGGAGGAGCGCGCCCCCGCACGCCGCCAGCACCGCCGCCATCCCGGTGCCGCCTCCTCCGAGTGCGCCGACTCCGCCGCCCGCGCCGGTCACCAGGGCGCCCACCGCGCCGAGGCCGCTCCCGAGCGCACCGAGGAGCGCCACCTCCGGCAGGAGCCTCGCGCGTCCGGGGGCCCGCCGCGTTTCGCCCACCAGCACCGGCGGGTCGTAGCGCAGCGAGATGTCGCCCACGCGGCCGCTGGGCGGCGGGTTCTGGGCCAACGCCCGCTCGAAGCTCACGCGGCGGGAGCCTACCTTCCCCTCCGTCCGGGCGGGCCTGCAGATGGCGAGGCGCGCAGAGGTCGCCGGTGGCGGACCCGGCGGGCCGTGAGAAGGTGGGCGGGTGACGAAGAGCCGGGGCAACGAGATCCCGCCGCAGGCGGTGGCGTACGTGCAGGCGCTGCACGAGGCAGTGGACGGGCTGGTGGCGCAGACCGCTGGACGGCTGGGGGAGCGCCTTCAGTGCCGGCGCGGGTGCTCGGGCTGCTGCGTGGACGGGCTCACCGTCTTCGAGGTCGAGGCCGAGCGGATCCGCCGCGCGCACCCGGGGCTGCTCGAGCGGGAGGCGCCGGCGCCAGAGGGCCGCTGCGCGTTCCTCGACGAAGCGGGGGCCTGCCGGATCTACGCGGTCCGCCCCTACGTGTGCCGGACCCAGGGGCTCCCCCTGCGCTGGCTGGAGGAGGACGAGGCGACGGGCGAGCCGGTGGAGGCGCGCGACATCTGCCCGCTCAACGCCGAGGGCGAACCGCTGGAGAATCTCCCCGCGGACTCGTGCTGGACGGTGGGCCCCTTCGAGTCCCGCCTTCACGCGCTGCAGCAGCGGGTGGATGGCGGGGAGGGGCGGCGCGTGGCCCTGCGGTCGCTCTTCATCCGGCGCTGAAAAAGCCGAAGCCCCGGAAGCCTTTTGAAGGCCGCCGGGGCTTCGTCTTTGTGACCCTGCCGGGATTCGAACCCGAGTTTGTGCCGTGAGAGGGCACCGTCCTAACCGCTAGACGACAGGGCCAAAACTGCGGCGCTGCGTTTACTTCCTGCCGCCGGTCTTCGTCAACAGCTACTTCGACTTCCTGCTGCTGCCATCGACCGTCGGGTGCTGCGAGCTGGGGGACTAGGATTCGAACCTAGATAGCCAGATCCAGAGACTGGCGTCCTGCCCTTAGACGATCCCCCAAGA
>CAZCWA010000278.1:159-6932 GCA_964502265.1 uncultured Myxococcaceae bacterium
ACGGTCGGCCTGCGCGGCACGGTCGGCCTGCGCGGCACGGTCGGCCTGCGCGGCACGGTCGGCCTGCGCGGCAGGGTCGGCGTGCGCGGCACCGTCGGCCTGCGCGGCACCGTCGGCCTGCGCGGCACCGTCGGCCTGCGAGGCACGGTCGGCCTGCGCGGCACGGTCGGCCTGCGGCGGACGGTCAGCCGGGACAGTACGCCCGGCCCGCGGGTTGGGAGGCCTCGGCGTCTGCGCGAGTGCGGCCGCGCTCGATGTGAGGACGAGCGCGAGGAGCAACCCCTGTGCAAGCCCTCTGGCGCGGCGGTCGTCCAGCATCGCCCCGAAGTCTAACCCATCCCCTTCGGCCGGCCCCTTGTCGTGCCGGAGGGCAGGCTGCCTGGCATTGCCAGTCAGGATTGCCGGTCAATGCCGAGATGCAGCAAGCCACCTTGCCCGAGTTTTGCCCGGCAGGATTGCCCGTCATCTTGCCCGTCGGCGCCACACAGCGGGCGGATGAGAGGCGTAGTGCCCCGCCCCAGCATTGCCCGGCAGGATTGCCCGTCATCTTGCCCGTCGGCGCCATACAGCGGGCGGGCGGATGACGGGCGCAGTGCCCCTGCACGACATGCCCGGCAGAGGTGCGAGGCAAGCTGCCCGTCAATGCCGGCAGCGGGCGGGGGATGACGGACCGGGCGCCCTACCCGCCATTGACCGGCAGGATTGCCCGTCAGCTTGCCCATCGGCGCCGTGCAGCGGGCGGGCGGATGACGGGCGCAGCGCCCCTGCCCCAGCATTGCCCGGCAGGATTGCCAGTCATCTTGCCCGTCCGGCGCCATGCAGCGGGCGGGCGGATGACGGGCGCAGTGCCCCTGCCCAGCATTGCCCGGCAGGATTGCCAGTCAGCATTGCCCATCGGCGCCGTGCAGCGGGCGGGCGGATGACGGGCGCGGTGCCCCTGCCCAGCATTGCCCGGCAGGATTGCCAGTCGGCTTGCCCATCGGCGCCGTGCAGCGGGAGGGCCCGATGACGGGCGCGGTGCCCCTGCACGGCATGCCCGGCAGAGTTGCGAGGCAAGCTGTCCATCAACGCCGGCAGCGGGCGGGGGATGGCGGGCCGGGCGCACTAGCCGCCATTGCCCGGCAGGATTGCCGGGCAGGATTGCCCATCAATGCCGAGCAGCGTGAGCAGGCGAGTGACGGCCGCGGTGCTCCAAACCCCACTGCCTTCAAGAGGCTCGTTGGAATTCGCTCTCGTCAGTCCTGCACGTCGACGCCGCGCCGCCGCAGCTCGCCGGAGAGCTCCGCCCAGCGGCTGCTGGCGGCCACGCCGGTCGGCGAGCCGGTGCTGCCGCCGTGCCCGAGCCGGATGCGCCGCGGCCCCGCGTTCACCCGGTCGATGCGCAGGAAGAGCACCTCGCGGCGGAGCACGAAGAGCGCTGCGGCGCCCGCGGCCAGGAGAAACACTGCCCGGAGGACCCAGCCGCTGGAGAACGCGAACGCCAGCACCAGGACGATCGCCACCACCGCCAGCAGCAGCCACGGCCGCTGGCGCTCGAGGATCACCCTCCGCACCTCCGCCAGCGCCAGCCGCTCGCGCGAACCGTCTCCGCCGTGCAGCTCGAGCGCGTCCTCCCCCACGAACAACCGGGTGGCGCCCCCGAGCGGGACCACCAGCTCCGACGGTTGTGGGGCCGCGGCGGGCGGGGACACCGGAGGCCCTGACGGACGGGGTGCCTCCGGGAGGGCGGCGCCGCAGTGGGCGCACGTGGGCGCGACCGGCTGGGGCCGGGCGCACGCCGGGCACATCACCAGGACCTCTGCCGGCATCGGGCTAGCCGGCCACCACGAAGTTGAGCAGCCGCTTCGGGACGAAGACCACCTTCTTGAGCTGCTTGCCCGCGAGGTGCGAGGAGACCTTGTCCTCCGCCTCCGCCGCGGCCCGCACCGCGGCCTCGTCCGCCCCCGCCGGGACCTTCACCTCGGCGCGCAGCTTCCCGTTCACCTGGACCGCGTAGGTGATCACGTCGTCCACGGTCAGCGCTGGGTCGAAGTCCGGCCACCGCTGCGCCACCAGCGGGGTGGCGTTGCCGTATGCCTGCGCCACCTCGTCCGCGAGGTGCGGCGCGAACGGGGTGAGGACCACGGTGAGGACGTGGATGGCCTCGCCCATCGCCGCGCGCTCGGCGGGCGTCTGCACGTCACCGACGCCGTGAAGCACGTTGAGGTACTCCATGATCCCGGCGATGGCGGTGTTGAACGAGAGCCTGTCGATGGCCTCGCTCACCCGCTTCAGGCACTTGTGCGCCGCCTTGCGGATCTCCAGCGCCTTGCCTTCGAAGGGACCGTCGTGCTTCGCGCCAGGCACGCTGTCCTGGTGCGCGTGGGCCAGCGTCCACACCCGCTTGAGGAAGCGGAAGGCGCCCTCCACCTGATCGTCGGACCAGTCGAAGTCGCGCTCGGGGGGACCGGCGAAGAGCACGTAGGTCCGCGCGGTGTCCGCGCCGTACTTCTGCACGATCGCCGCGGGCGCGACCACGTTGCCCCAGCGCTTCGACATCTTGCGGCCGTCCGGCCCGTTGACGATGCCCTGGGTGACCAGCCGCTTGACCGGCTCGTCCACCGGCGAGAGCCCCAGCTCCTTCATCACCCGCGTCCAGAAGCGGAAGTAGAGCAGGTGCATCACCGCGTGCTCGGGGCCGCCCACGTAGACATCCACCGGGAGCCAGCGCTTCGCCTCCTCCGGATCGAACGGCGCCTTGTCGTACTGCGGCGAGAGGTAGCGCGCGAAGTACCAGCAGGAGTCGACGAAGGTGTCCATCGTCTCCGTCTCGCGCCGCGCCGGCCCGCCGCACTTCGGGCAGGTGGTCTCCACGAAGGACGGGACCTTGGCCAGAGGCGGCTCGCCCTTTCCGGTGAGCACCTTCTCGGTGTCGATCTCCGGCAGGCGCACCGGGAGCTGATCCTCCGGAACCGGGATGCCGTTGTGCTCGGGATCGCACCTCTCGCAATAGACGATGGGGATCGGCGTGCCCCAGTAGCGCTGACGCGAGAAGCCCCAGTCGCGCTGGCGCCAGGTCACCGTGGGGCGACCCTTGCCTTGCTGCTCCAGCCAGGCGGACATCTTCTTGCGCGCCTCGGCAGAGGCCAGGCCGGAGAACTCGCCCGAGTCCTGCAGCACGCCGTCTTCGGTGTACGCGTTCTCGCCGCTCTCCGACACGGGCTGGATGACGACCTTGATCGGCAGGCCGTACTTGCGCGCGAAGGCGAAGTCCCGCTCGTCGTGCGCGGGGACGCTCATCACCGCGCCGGTCCCGTAGTCGGCGAGCACGAAGTTGGCCACCCACACCGGGACCTTCTCGCCGGTGAACGGGTTCTGCGCGTGGGCGCCGGTGAACACGCCCTCCTTCTCCGCGCCCTCGGCGGTGCGGGCCTCCTTGCCCAGCTTCGCCATGCGCTGCGCGAAGGCCTCGACCTCGGCGCGCTGGGCGGGCGTGGTGATCCGCGCCACCAGCGGGTGGTCCGGCGCGAGCACCACGTAGGTGCACCCGAAGATGGTGTCCACCCGGGTGGTGAAGACGCGGATGGCCTCGCCTGCGCCCTCCACCGCGAACTCCGCCTCCGCGCCCTCCGAGCGGCCGATCCAGTTCCGCTGCATCGAGGTGACGCGCTCCGGCCACTCGGTCAGGGTGTCCAGCCCCTGCAGCAGCGCGTCCGAGTACTTCGTGATCCGGAACGCCCACTGGGGCATCTCCCGCTCCTGCACGGGGGACTCGCAGCGCTCGCAGACGCCGTCCTTCACCTGCTCGTTGGCGATGACGGTGAGGCAGCCGGTGCACCAGTTCACCTTGCTGAAGCGGCGATAGACCAGCCCGCGCTCGAGCATCCGGATGAAGAACCACTGGTTCCAGCGGTAGTAGGACGGGTCCGAGGTGTTCACCTCGCGCGACCAGTCGTACGAGTACCCGAGCGAGATGATCTCCCGCTTGAACGAGTCGATGTTCTCCTGCGTCCGGACCGCGGGGTGCACGCCGTCCTTGATCGCCGCGTTCTCCGCGGGCAGGCCGAACGCGTCCCAGCCCATGGGGTGCAGGACGTCGAAGCCCTTCATCAGGTAGTAGCGCGTGTACACGTCGCCGAGCAGGTAGTTGCGGACGTGCCCCATGTGCATCTTGCCGCTGGGGTACGGGAGCATCTCGAGGATGTACTTCTTCGGCGCGTTCGGGCGGGCGTTGGCGCGGAAGACACCCAGCTCGTTCCAGCGCGCCTGCCATGCGGGTTCGATTCGCTGCGGCTCGTAGCGCTCGGGCAGTGACGACATGCGGCTTCCTTACGGGAGGGCCGACACTCCTGCAACAAGCCACGCGGCGCCGCCGAAGGGCGATGTAGCGTCCCGCGCATGGCCGAGATCCGGGAGATCGTGATGGACGGGCCGGGCAAGAATTCGCTCGGCACCCGATTGATGGACCACCTGCTCCACGAGCTCGCCGCAGCGGGAGGCGCACCGGTGCTGCTCACCGGGAAGGGTGACGCGTTCAGCGCCGGCCTGAACCTCAAGGAGCTCCAGGGGCTCGATGCAGCGGAGATGGAGGCGTTCCTTCGTCTGCTGGAGCGGCTCGTCTCAACGCTGTTCACCTATCCCGGGCCGACGGTGGCGGCGGTGAACGGGCACGCCATCGCCGGCGGGTGCATCCTCGCCCTCTGCTGCGACCTGCGGGTGGCGCGCGCGGACATGGACATCCGGATCGGCCTCAACGAGGTCGCGCTCGGGCTCCGGTTCCCGCCCGGCATCCTCCGCATGCTCCGGATGCGGCTGCCGAAGGAGCGGATCCACGAGGCCGTGCTCGGCGCGGAGCTCCTGCGTCCGGATGCAGCCGGGATGCTCGGGTACCTCGACGACCTCACCGACAAGGAGCTGCTGGGCTATGCGCGCGGGCGCCTGGAGAAGCTCGCCCGCCACCCGCCGGACGCCTACGCCGCCGCGAAGAGGGCGCTCAACGGCGAGACCCTCCTCATGCCGGAAGATGAAGTATATTTCCGGTCGGTGATGCCGGCGTGGACGTCACCGGAGTTCAAGGCGCGGGTCGCCGCTGCGCTCGCACCCAGGCGCGGCTGAGCGGGAGGCCGGACCGCCTACTTCCGCGGGGGGAGGCTGCAGGCGACGATGGTGGTGGAGGGATCGACCGCGTCCTTGCCGTGGTCGACCTTGAGGACCTTCCGGTCCGGCCCCACGAGGAAGGTGAAGCGCAAGGACATGTCCAGCAACGGCGTCTTGACCTTGTAGGCCTTCGACAGCGCGGCGTCCCTGTCCGGGATGAAGGCGAAGGGCGCGTTCAAGGAGGCCTTGAACTTCGCCAGCGTCTCCTTCGAGTCGGTGGAGATCGCCAGCACCTGGCCTTCAGCCTTCTCGATGTCCGCGTACCGGTCCCGGTACGCCGAGAGCTCGTGCGTTCAACCGGGTGTGAACGCCTTGGGGAAGAAGGCCAGCACCGCCGGCCCCTTCTTCACCATCTCCGAGAGCGTCCAGGTGTTGCCCTCGGTGTCCGTGACCGTGAAATCGGGCGCGGTGTCGCCGACCTTCGGGACGTCTCCTGCGAGCAAGGCGCCGATCATGGAGGGGATCCATAGCCCGGGTCCGGGTCACCGCGCCAGCTTCCCATCGGTTCAGCGCACGGACGAGGACAGCCCGAGCGCCAGGCGGAGCTCGCGCAGCTTCGACTGCACGACCCGCGCATTCTCCGGTCCCATTCGCAGGAGCTGCTTCTGCGCGGGCGAGAGCGCCTCCAGCGCCGGGTCCGCGTACGCGTAGACTGCGCCCTTCTCCACCAGCGCCGGCTCGTCGTCCGGGAGGGACACGAGGAGCAGGTGCGCGGAGGTGCGATCCACCGTTTGCCGCAGTGAGCTGCCCGGCGGCGCGACCTCGCGGAAGGCCTGCTCGAGCACCGGCTCCACCGTCTCGAAGACCGCCGCCACCCGCTGCGCGTCGAGCGCGCCCAGCCACTCCGCCAGCCCGTCGTAACGCGCGAAGCCGGCGGTCCGGGCGCGGATGACGCCGTCCGTCTCCTCCACCTCGAACGCCCCGCGGGGCGCGAACGCGGCCAACAGGGAACGCGGCACCTCTCCTTCCGAGAGGCCCATCAGCACCGCCACCGCGCGGCGCGCCACGTCCCCGCCGGCGATCCACGCGCGCGCAGGCCCGGTGCCTTCGGCCAGCGCATGAAGTCCCTCGCGCATGAAGTCATCGCTCTGGGACAGCGCCGGCGCCCGGGCACGCGCCGAAGGACCGGGCTTCACCGCACCGCTCCCGACCTCGTTCTGAACGGCCGCAGGTTCAGCCGGCGCAGGCGCGAGCGGGGGCGCGGGCGCGATGCGCACATCGGCATCCCGCGGGACCAGCAGCAGCACCCCCGCGCCTGCACCCAGCACCAGCCCGACGAGGCCCAGCGCCATCCACCTGCGCCCACTCCGGCGATCCTCGGCCTCCTCCACCGGGCCACCCTGCCCCGCCCCACCGAACTGCGACGTGTCCATGCTCGTGCGCTCCTCGTCCGCTTCCTCGTCTCCCGGAGAGGGACACGGGACGCGGCGACTTATTCCGGCATCGATCTCACGCCGAGGTCAGGTCGTAGCGTTCGAACGCGCGGCCGAGCAGCAGGATCCCCACCGCCGCCTCGCCGAGCAGGACCGCCGCGCCCACCAGCGCCGCCAGCGGGATGGAGAAGGGCCCCAGCACCCACCCACCGAAGAAGCCGACCAGGGCCGCGAAGATCCCCGCGGGGAGGAAGACGACCACGA
>CAZCWA010000279.1:0-6929 GCA_964502265.1 uncultured Myxococcaceae bacterium
AGGTTCGCGGGCCCCAATGTCACCTTCTGTGGCATGCGGGCTCCGTAACAGAGGAACGCCGGAGCGTCAGCAGGGCGCCATGCCCCGGCGGGCCGGCATGCAGCCCGGGCACTGAACAGCCGAGCAAGGCTCATCAACGTTTTCGAGGCCAATGGCCCGTTCATCATCGTTTTCGGGGCGCCGTAAACGTTTTCGGAGCAGACGACAGCGAGCCGGTGTAAAGATTTTCGAAGTGAAACGGCCATTCGTCATCGTTTTCGAAGCGGCGTAAACATTTTCGAGGCGCGCATGCTGGACGTCGAGAGCGCCCGTGCCCTCCTGGGGGCCCGGCGGAAGGTTGAGGGGCGGACCGCTCTGATGCCGCACCCGCCCCGCTGCCAGGAGTGCGAGCGCGACGGTCGAATCGAGGAGGCTGCAGTCCGGGTAGAGAGCGGCGACTCTGTGGTGCTCCTCTGTTTGCAGCACTTCGGGGAGGCCGGTGAAGGGGCAAAGGAAGGTGCGCGGGTGCTCATTCCCACCGGCGGGGGCACCCCTCTTCCCGTTCCTCCCGAGGCACTCCCCGCCGGATACGGCTGGCTCATCACCGAGTTCCAGCTCGCGGTGGTGCTTCCCCACCGGCTCACTTTCATTGGTAGGTCGCACCTGCGCCGGGAGCTGGTGGACCGGCACCACATCCAGAGGGTGCTGCCCTCGTCGTACGCGCCCGCTGCGACGGTGGTGGCGCAAGCCGAGTTCGCGCTCAAGTACGACGGGCTGAACCTCGAGGTGTTCGCCGCCTTTTTCGAGCGGGTGGATGTGGATGCGTTCGAGCGGGAGCTTTCGGAGCGGATCCAGGGACAACCCTTCGGCCAGTACTCGCGCCGTCTCTGGTTCGTCTACGAGTGGCTGACGGGCCGGCGGCTGCCGGTGCCGGATCTCACGCGCGGTTCCTACGTGGACCTGCTCGATCCGCAGGAGTACGTCACGGCGCCTTCACGCCGCGTCCGGCGCCAGCGCATCAACGACAACCTTCTCGGCGGCCGCCTCTTCTCGCCGATGGTCCGCAGAACGGAGCGGTTGGCGAGCTTCGACTCGGCGGCACTGGCCCGGCAGGTGAAGGAAGTCGTCGCGCGGTACGACGAGGATGCCCTCAAGCGCGCGGTCAGCTACCTCTACACGAAGGAGACGCGGTCCTCTTTCGGGATCGAAGGAGAACGCCCCAGCCCGAACCGCGTCGAGCGTTTCGTCGGCCTTCTGAGGATGGTTTCCCGCCTGCCCGAGCTGACGAAGGGCACGCTGATCGAACTCCAGAACGCGACGGTGGATCCCCGCTTCGCCAACGGCGATTGGCGCACGGACCAGGTGTACGTGGCCATGGCGATCGACCTCGTGCGACAGCGCATCGAGTACATCGCGCCGAAGCACAAGGACGTCCCCGACCTGATGGTGGGGTGGTTCGAGTGTCTGCAACGGCTCGACGCCGAGACAGTGGACCCGGTGGTTCATGCTGCGGTGGCCTCGTTCGGCTTCGTGTTCATCCACCCGTTCAACGACGGAAATGGCCGGCTGCACCGGTTGCTCATCCACCACATCCTGTCTCGCCGGGGGCTCACGCCGGACGACTTCATCTTTCCGGTTTCCGCGGTGATGGAGGCGCGGCGCTCTGAGTACGACGCGTGCCTGGAGAGCTTCTCGCGACCGCTGATGCAGGTGCTCGACTACGACGACGAGCGGGGCGTGGTCAGCGTGCGGGGAGAGACTGCGCTCCACTACCGCTACTTCGACGCCACGCGCATGGTCGAAGATCTCTTCGGTTGGATGGGGCAGACGATTGCCTCCGAGCTGCAGCAGGAACTCGAGTTCATCGTGCGCTACCGCGAAGCGCGCGCGGCCATGGCCGAGGTCGTGGACCTGCCCGACCGCATGGCGAACCTGTTCGTGCAGCTCTGCCGCCAGAACGGCGGACGGCTTTCAGCGGCGAAGCGAACGAGCCAGTTCGCGATGCTGACGGACGAGGAGGTCACCGCCCTGGAGGAGATCGTCCGAACGCAATTGCTCCCCGCGAGCCCCGCGGCGCAGAAAGAGGAAGAATCCGGGGAGCCGCCGCGGCCTCCCAAGCACACGCTGGGCGCGCGCGGCCGCCCCCTCGGTTGATAGTGACGCAAAGCGAGCGACCAGCCACGCGGCCCGTCACTTCCCGGCGCTCCCGTCCCTAACTTCCCTGCGTGGAGCGCATCGCAGAGCAGGCGGTCACGCGGGAAGCCGTGGTTCGGGCGTTGCGGAGGATCGCCGCCCTGTTGGAGCTGCGCGGGGAGAGCGCCTACCGGGTCCGGGCCTACGAGACCGCGGCCTCGCGGCTGGCGCAGGTGGAGGGCGACCTGCACGCGATGGCGCGCGAGGGACGGCTGGAGGCCTTGCCCGGCATCGGTCCGAGGCTGGCGGCGCGCGTGTCCGAGTTCATCACCACCGGCCGCTCGGCGTACCTCGAGGAGCTCGAGCGCGATCTGCCGCCCGGGATCCTCGACCTGGTGCGCGTGCCGGGGCTCGGGCCGAAGAAGGCGATCGCGCTGTGGCAGGCGCTCGGCGTGGGCGACCTCGAGGGCCTGCGCGCGGCGGTGGCGAGCGGCGCCGTGGGCAAGGTCCCGGGCTTCGGCCCGAAGGCGGAGGAGAAGCTGCGCGAGGCCTTGGCCAGCCATCGCGACGAACCGGACGCGGGCCCATCGAAGCGTCTTTTGGGCGAAGCGCTCCTCGCGCTGGAGGCGATCGCGGAGAGCCTGCGCCAGCGCGGTGCCACCCACGCGGAGGTCGCGGGCGATGTGCGGCGCGCGTGCGAGGAAGTGGTGGATCCGGTGGTGGTGGCCGCCTCGCCCTCCCCTTCCGAGCTGCTCGACGACGCGGCGACCCTGCCGGGCGTGGTGAAGGTCATCCCTTCGGCTGACGATCCGTTGGCGGTGCGCGCGCAGCTCTTCGAACCGGAGCTCACGGTCGAGCTGCGGGTGGTCGAGCCGGCGGCGTTCGGCGCGGCGTTGCTGGAGGGGACGGGTGCGCTCTCGCACGTGGCGCATCTCCAGGCGCTGGCCGAGGCGCGGGGGCTCACCCTGGCGGGGGATGGCCTCTTCAAGGGCACGCGGCGCCTGTCGGCGTCGGCGGACGAGGCGGCGATCTACCGCGCGCTGGACCTCCCCTTCATCCCGCCCGAGCTTCGGGATCGCGAGGCGCCCGAGGCGGACGCGCCCTTCGATGACCTGCTCACGCTGGCGGACGTGAAGGGGCTCGTGCACAGCCACAGCACCTGGTCCGACGGCAAGGCCGAGCTGGAGGAGATGGCGCGCGCGGCGAAGGCGCGGGGCTTCGCGTGGATGACCGTCACCGAGCACAGCCAGACCGCGTCGTATGCCGGCGGCCTCAAGCCCGACGATCTCCGGAGGCAGTGGGAGGAGATCGACAGGCTCAACGAGGAGCTGAAGCCCTTCCGCCTGCTCAAGGGGATCGAGTCGGACATCCTGCGAGACGGCTCCCTGGACTACCCGGAGGAGATCCTCGCCCGGTTCGAGGTGGTGATCGGCTCCATCCACAACCGCTACGGGCTCGACGAGGACGAGACCACCGAGCGGCTGGTGCGCGCGCTCCACAACCCGTGGCTGTCGATCCTCGGGCACACGACCGGGCGGCTCCTGCAGCGCCGGCCGCCGGTGCCGGTGCGCATGGACGAGGTCCTCGCTGCCGCGGCGGAGAATGGCGTGGCGGTGGAGCTGAACGGCAGCCCGCATCGGCTCGACCTCTCCGCCGAGCACGCGCGGATGGCGATGCAGCGCGGGGTGAAGCTGGTGGTGAGCGCCGACTCGCACTCGGTCCGCGAGATCGGCAACGTCCGCTACGCCGTCCTCACCGCGCGCAGGGCGGGCGTGCGCCGGCAGCGCGTCCTCAATACGCGGAGCGCGTCGCAGTTCCTCGCCGAACTCGCCCGCGCCGCCGCTCGCCGCTGAGATAGTCTGCGCCGCGTCGATGCGGCTGCTCTTCACGCTCTCACTCTCCCTGCTCGTCACCTCCGCCTGGGCCTCGCCGCCCCCGCGTCCCTCCGATGGCGCCCTTCGCCGCGCGTGGGAGCGCAACGCGCACACGGTGGTCGAGGTCAGCCGCGCGGACGGCCGCCGCGGCGCGGGCGTGATCGTCGGCGCCGGCGGGCACATCGCCACCTCCACCCACAACGTCGACTTCGAGAGCGCCACCGTGCACATGGAGGGACGGACCCTCCGAGCGCGGGTCATCGCCGCGGATGCACGGACGCGGGTGGCGCTGCTCGAACTCTCGCTTCCCGATGGCCACCCGCCACTGCGCGCGCCCGAGGCCCACCTCACCGCCTCGCTCGTCCAGGCGCGCTGGCTGGTGGGCATCGCGCCTTCGCGCGAAGCGGGTGCCGCGACCCGGCCCGCGGCGGGCAAGATCCTCCAGCCGGTCTCCGCGCCGCGACCGCATCTGATCGCCGGGCTCGCGCTCCCTCCCGGCAGCCCGCTCTTCGACGAGCGCGGGCGGCTGGTGGCGCTGGTGGTCGAACGCGCGGGAAGGCATGCGTCCCTGGCGGTGCCGCTCTCCACGGTGCAGGCGCACGCGAAGGCGGCTCAGAGGGCCCAGGCGGAGCTCGCCGCGCCGTGACCTCGTTCTTCGCCCGCCTCTCCGCGGTGCAGGAGGTGCTCGTGCTGTGGGGGCTCTCCTTCGCGTCGATCCTGCTCGCGTTCGCGGTCTTCGGCGGGGCCACCGGGCACGCGAAGATCGTCGCCACCGTGGGCTTCCTCTACCTGCCGCTGGTGGCCATGCGCCGGCGCAACGAGGACTACCCGGACTACGGCATCACCTTCCGCGCGCTGCGCGAGGACCTGAAGCTCTTCGCGATCCTCTTCGCGGTGGTGGCGCCGCTCTACGTGCTCGCGTTCTGGGGTTTCGCCGAGGTGCTCGAATGGCTCCCCCCCGAGCTGCGCCGGCACGTCTCACCGTACGCACACCGCCCGGACATCGCCTTCCGCCTGCCCGCGCGCTTCGGCGAGTGGGCGCTGGACAACCTGCTCGTGGTCGCGCTCCCCGAGGAGTTCTTCTACCGGGGCTTCATCCAGGCCCGCCTGCGCGATGCGTGGCCGCACGGACGCGTGTTCCTCGGCGCGCGGCTGGGCCCGGCATTCTGGCTCACCGCGCTGCTCTTCGCGGTGGGACACCTGGCCATCTTCGAGTTCTGGCGGCTGGCGGTCGTCTTCCCCGCCCTGCTCTTCGGCTGGATGCGCGAGCGGACCGGAACGGTGGTCGGCGCCACGCTCTTCCACGCGGCCGCCAACCTGCTCGCGCTGGTGCTGGAGGCCAGCTTCTTCGGCCGGCACCAGTAGGCCCGGGGCCGGATGAGTGGCTCAGAAGCTGACGCGCTCCGGGTGAAGCGAGGTGCCCACCGCGATAGAGCTCCCGCTCTCCAGCGGGATCCACCCGCTGGCCGCCCGCACGTCCGTGGCCACCGCCACGCTCCGCTGCCGCAGGTGGGCGCGCCGCAGGGACTCCTTCTCGCCGGCGCTCGCGTGGTCGATCCCGCACCGCTCGCAGTCCGCCGAACCCTCCAGCAGCCGGTACTGCAGCGGCCCCTCGCCCAGGCGCGCCGCCGCGAGCGACTGCCCGTTGGTGGCGATCATCGCCGCGTCCAGTGCACGCCCGCCGAACTCCCGCGTGAGCGACTCGAGCCGCCGCGCCGCCGCACCCAGCGCGCTCGCCACGCTCTTCGGATCGAGCAGCGGATCTCCCGCGCGTCCGGCCTCGCGCAGCGCGTTGAGGAAGAGCGCGAAGGCGACCTCCGCCGACGTCGAGCCGCGCACCATCCGCTGGAGGTGATCCGGCAGCCCCTCCAGCGCCCGCGCGCGCAGCCTCGCCTCCGATCCGTTGGTCCCCTGCGAGAGGAAGATCCACTCCCCCGAGCGGAAGGGCTGGGCGTTCTCCTCCACCGAGAGCCCCAGCGGGAGCGCGCCGCCGTGGACCAGCAGCGCCTCCGACTCGAGCACCCCGCCGAGCTGGTCGAGCCCCTCCGGCCGCGCGTGCGCCGACGTCCGTTGGACGAGCACCTTCCCGTCCGCGTACCAGGCCGCGCCCACCGGCTCGTCACCGCGGCCCAGGCCCACCTCCGGGCGCAGCCGCAGCAGCTCACAGCGGAGCAGGTTGGGATCCGAGGTGAAGATTCCGAAGGCAAACGACACGGTGGCACCCTCCCGGTTGGCGAACGTGAACACCCATAACGACCGCCCCCTTCCTCCTCAACCTCATCACCGGCCCGGATACGCGCTAACCTCTTGATATTCATGGCTTTTGCGGGGCCTTGAGGTTGACACCCCACGCGGGGACGTTAGATTCGCGGCCCCTTACCGGAGCCTCCATGTCCGAAGAGATCGCCATCGGAATCGACCTGGGCACGTCCTACTCGTGCGTCTCGGTCGTCCTCGAAGGCCAGCCCGAGGTGGTCGCCAACGAGTGGGGGGAGCACATCCACGCGTCGTGCGTCTCCTTCCTCGAAGACGGCTCGGTGCTGGTGGGCAACGCAGCGAAGCGCAACATCATCACCAACCCCGAGAACACGGTGTATTCGGCCAAGCGGCTCATCGGCCGGTACTACTTCTCCGACGAGGTGAAGAAGGCCCAGGCGGTGATGCCGTACCGGATCGTCGAGGGCGACAACAACAGCGTCCGCATCGCGGTGGGCAAGAAGACCTATGCGCTGCAGGAGGTCTCGGCGCTGGTGCTCAAGGAGCTCAAGGCGGTGGCGGAGGGCTACCTCGGCCGGCCGGTCAGCAAGGCGGTGATCACCGTCCCCGCCTACTTCAACGACAACCAGCGGCAGGCCACGCGGGACGCAGGACGCATCGCCGGGCTGGAGGTGATGCGCATCCTGAACGAGCCCAGCGCCGCGGCGCTCGCGTACGGGTTCGAAC
>CAZCWA010000280.1:0-6886 GCA_964502265.1 uncultured Myxococcaceae bacterium
ACGCGCAGGGCCTCGTGCGCCGGTGCGCCGCGACGAAAAAGCTGGCGCGCCCTCTCTCCCGCCTCGAGGACCCACTCCAAGCGCTACTCCAGGCGCTCGTGCACCAGCGGTCTGGCGGCAGGCGCCGCGGGGCCGAAGCGATACGCGGCGAGCAGCCGGCGCTCCACGTCCGCGAGCCGCTCGGGGTGGTCGTACTTCACGCGCACGAGCACGTCCCCCGCGCGCACCCGGTCTCCCACCTTCTTCTCCAGCAGGAACCCCACGCCGGGCAGGATGACGCTGTCCACCCGCTCCCGCCCCGCCCCCAGCGCGACGCCCGCGAGTCCCACGCCCTCCGAGTCGATCGCGGTGACGAACCCGTCCTCGAGCGCCTTGACCTCGGACTCGTGCTTCGCCTGCGGCAGCCGCGAGAGATCCCGGATGGCCTTCGGATCGCCGCCCTGCGCGTGGACGATCTCGCAGAGCTTCTCCATCGCCTGGCCGTTGTCGATCACCCGCTGCAGCATTGCCCGCGCTTCGGTGACGTCCTTCGCCCGCTTGCCGAGGACGAGCATCTCCGCGGTCAGCGCGAGCGTGACCTCGGTGTAGTCCGCCGGCGCCTTGCCCTGCAGCATCTCCACCGCTTCCATGACCTCGAGCGCGTTGCCCACGGTGCGGCCGAGCGGCTGCTCCATGTCGGTGATCAGCGCCACCACCTTGCGCTCCATCTGCGCGCCAATCCCGATCATCGTCCGGGCGAGCGTCCGCGCGTCCTCGATCGTCTTCATGAACGCGCCCGAGCCGACCTTCACGTCGAGCACCAGGGCGTCGATGCCCTCCGCGAGCTTCTTGCTCATGATCGACGAGGCGATGAGCGGGATGCAGTCCACCGTCGCGGTCACGTCCCGCAGCGCGTAGAGCTTCTTGTCCGCCGGCGCGAGCGTGGACGTCTGGCCGATGAGGCAGGCGCGCACGTCCCGTACCAGCCGGCGGTAGTCCGGCACGCCCAGGTCCACGCGGAAGCCGGGGATGGTCTCCAGCTTGTCCAGGGTCCCGCCGGTGTGGCCGAGCCCTCGGCCGGAGATCATCGGCACCGGCACGTCACAGGCCGCCGCCAACGGGGCCAGCGAGAGCGAGACCTTGTCTCCCACGCCTCCGGTCGAGTGCTTGTCCACCTTCACGCCGGGGATGTCGGAGAGGTCCAGCACCTCGCCGGACTCGAGCATCGCCCGCGCCCAGGCGCCGAGCTCCTCCGGGTCGAGGCCCCGGAAGAAGATCGCCATCAGCATGGCGGACATCTGGTAGTCGGGAACGGTCCCTGCCGTGTACGCGTCGATGAAGGAGCGGATCTCGGAAGGGGGAAGCTTTCGGCCGTCGCGCTTGGCCTTGATGAGCTCGTAGGGCGTCACGCGGGCTGGATAGCAGGAACGGAAGGGCCCGTCGAAAGTCTGGTACAAGGCGCGCCCATGTCGCGTCGTTCCATGCCGATGTGGGCCGCCTTCGTCGCCCTGCTCGCCGTCGCCTCCCCCGCCTGCAAGAAGTCGTCTTCGGAATCTGGTTCGGGTTCGGGTTCGCCGCCCGCCGGGCGCGCGCTCGAGGTCGGGCTGGTGACCGACGTGGGCGGCCGCGGCGATCAGTCCTTCAATGACTCCGCGCTGCGCGGGCTCGAGCTGTGGGCGGCGGGCAAGAAGCACCAGGGCGGCCGCTACGTCGACGTGGGCGAGGACGAGGTCCGCGCATCGCTGTCCCCGGACCTGCAGGCGCGCGAGCCGAAGATCGCCCCGGTGGGCGTGACGCCGGTGGTGCTGCAGAGCCGGGCGCAGGAGGACTACGAGCCCAACCTCCAGCTCCTCTCGGACCAGCGCGCCTCGCTGATCGTCGGCGTGGGCTTCATGCTGGAGAACGCGATCGAGGCGGCCGCGAGGCGCAACCCCGACTCGAAGTTCCTCCTCATCGACAGCCCGCTGATCGACGCGCAGGGACGGGCGTTCACCCTGCCCAACGTGAAGACGGTGGTGTTCAAGGAGGAGGAGGGCTCCTTCCTCGTGGGCGCGCTGGCCGGCCTCGTGAGCAGGACCGGCAAGGTGGGCTTCGTGGGCGGGATGGAGATTCCGCTGATCAAGAAGTTCGAGACCGGCTTCCGCGCGGGCCTGCGCACCACCCGGGAGGATGCGCAGGCACTGGTCGGCTACACCGGCAGCTTCGACAACGTGGCGGCGGGCAAGCAGGTCGCGCAGGACCTCCTCTCCAAGGGCGCGGACGTCCTCTTCCACGCTGCCGGCTCCGATGGGCTGGGCGTCATCCAGGCGGTGAAGGAGGCGCGCGCGCGGGGACGTGACGTGTACGCGATCGGGGTGGATTCGGATCAGTCGCACGTGGCGCCGGAGGCCGTGCTGACGTCGATGGTGAAGCGCGTGGACCTCGCGGTGTGGGAGGCGGCGCGGGAGGCCTCGGAGGGGAAGTTCACCGCCGGCGATTCGGTGTGGGGGCTGCGCGAGGGCGGCGTCACCGCCGCGGAGGTGCGTGTGGACTTCGAAGGCAAGGCCGCCGCGCTCGAGCGGGTGGAGCGGCTGCGCCAGGAGATCATCGCGGGGCGCATCCGCGTGCCCGCAAGCGGAGCCGAGCTCGCCACGTTCCAGCCGCCGGTGGCGGACGCGGCGCCCGAGGGAACGCTGCGCTGATCTCCTTCCGGAACATCTCCAAGCGTTTCGGCCAGACCCAGGCGCTGGACGACGTGACGCTGGACCTCCGGCGGGGCGAGCTGCTCGCGGTCGTCGGCGAGAACGGCGCCGGCAAGTCGTCGCTGATGAACGTCCTCTACGGCCTCTACCAGCCGGACGCGGGGCAGCTCCTCGTGGAGGGGAAACCGGTGGCCATGCGGGGGCCGGGCGATGCGATCCGGCGCGGCATCGGAATGGTGCACCAGCACTTCATGCTCGTGCCGCCGCTGACCGTGGCGGAGAACGTGGTGCTGGGACGCGAGCCCACCCGCCGCGGGCTGCTCGACATGGAGACCGCGTGCGCCCAGGTGGAGGACACCTGCCGGCGCTTCGGCTTCACGCTCGACCCGCGGGTGCGGGTGGAGGAGCTGTCCGTCGGGTCGCAGCAGAAGGTGGAGATCGTCAAGGCGCTCCACCGCGGCGCGCAGGTCCTCGTGCTCGACGAGCCCACCGCCGTGCTCACCCCGCAGGAGGCGACCGAGCTGTACGCCGTCGCCCGGCGGCTCGTGAAGGACGGACACAGCGTGGTGCTCATCAGCCACAAGCTCCGCGAGGTGCTGGGGGTGGCGGATCGGATCGCGGTCCTGCGCCGGGGCCGGATGGTGGCCGAGGTCCGCCCCGCCGAGACCACCGCGGAGGCGCTTGCCGAGCTGATGGTGGGAGGCGCCACCCTGCCAGGGACCGGCAGTATCCTTCCGGTTCCCGCGGCCGGGGCCACTGCCGTGCGCAGTGACATCCTGGTGGTGACGGATCTCGTCGCTCGGCGCGGAGACGGCACCGTTGCCCTGGACCGCGTCTCGCTGCAGGTGCGCGCGGGCGAGATCGTCGGCATCGCGGGTGTGGACGGCAACGGCCAGCGCGAGCTCGCCGAGGTGCTGACGGGGCTGCGTGCCGCGGCATCGGGCCAGCTCACCCTGCTCGGCGAGGACGTGCTCGGCCTCCCCCCTGCGGCGCTTCGGGCGCGGGGGGTGGGGCACGTCCCGGAGGATCGCCTCCTGCGTGCGGTGGTCGGGCCGATGAGCGTGGAGGAGAACGCGTCGCTCGGCCGGCACAGGTCGCCGCCGTTCGTCCGCGGTCCGGGCTCCGCGCTGATCGACTTCACCGGGCGGCGCGCGCAGGTGACGTCGCTCCTCGAGGCGTACGACGTCCGGCCGCGCGACCCGACCCTGCGCATCGCCGAGCTCTCCGGCGGCAACCAGCAGAAGGTGGTGATGGGCCGGGAGCTGGAGGCCAGGCCGAAGCTGCTGGTGGTGGTGCAGCCCACCCGCGGGCTGGACGTCGCGGCGGTGGCCGGCATCCACGCGCGGCTGCGGGCGCACCGCGACACCGGAGCGGGCATTCTCCTCGTGTCGCTGGATCTGGAGGAGGTGCTCGCGCTCTCCGACCGCGCCTACGTCATGTTCGGCGGGCGCATCACCGGCGAGCGGGATCGCGAAGCGTTCGACGAGGCGGAGCTCGGCCGCATGATGCTCGGAGCGGTGCATGGCGCGGCCTGACGAACCGGTGGCGACTGCAAAGGCATCCCTGGCCGTCCGAGCCCGTGCCGGCCTCCGGAGCGCCTTGCCCTCCCTGCTCTCGGTCGCGCTCTCCCTGCTGGTCTGCTTCATCGCCATCGCGCTCACCCGCGGCGACGTGGGCGTGGCGTGGGACGCCTACGTGGAGATGCTGAAGGGGGGCCTGGGCGACGTGGCCGGCTTCCTCGAACACGGGAGCTGGGGACTGCTCACGCGGCCCTGGGGCGAGTCGACCACCCGCGCGGCGCTGCTCGCGCTGACCGGGCTCTCGGTGGCGGTCGGCTTCAGCGCCGGGATGTTCAACATCGGGGCGCAGGGCCAGATGATCGTGGGCGCGCTGCTCGCGGCGATCGCCGGCGCCCAGCTCTCACTGCCGGCGCCGATCCATCCCCTCGTCGCGCTCCTCGCCGCTGCCGGAGGCGGCGCGCTCTACGGCCTCATCCCGGCCCTGCTCAAGCTGCGCCGGGGCGTACACGAGGTCATCTCCACCATCATGCTGAACTGGGTCGCGGTGTCGCTGGTGGAGAACTGGCTCGTCCCAGGTCCCCTGCGCGCGCGCGCGGAGGGCACGCTCTCCATCAGCGGCACCGATCAGATCCACGCCACCGCGCAGCTCCCGCGGGTGCTCGGCGATCTCTCCCGTCTCCACGCCGGCTTCTTCCTCGCGCTGCTGTGCGGCGTGGTCGTCTGGCTCTGGCTGTCGCGCACCCGCGGCGGCTTCGAGACCCGCGCGGTGGGCCTGGGGCGCGAGGCCGCGCGCACCGCAGGCATCCCGGTGGAGCGCCGCACCTGCGAGGCCATGGCCGTCGCCGGCGCGCTCGCGGGCCTGGCCGGCGGCGTGCTGGTGCTGGGGACGGAGTACCGCTTCCCGGCCACCTTCGGCTCGGCGTACGGGTTCGACGGCATCGCCATCGCGCTCATCGGCCAGAACCACCCGCTCGGCGTGCTGGCCGCGGCGCTGGTCTTCGGCGTGCTGCGTGCGGGCGGAACGCGGATGCAGTTGCTCGGCGTGCACAAGAGCTTCCCCGAGCTCATCCAGGGGCTCGCGCTCCTCTTCGTGGCCGGCCGGCTCGTCTGGGAGCACGTGCTGAAGAAGCGGCTGCGGACGCGTCACAGCGCGCCCCCCCAGGTGGAGGTGCCGCGTGCCTGAGCTCCTCCAGATCGTCGAGTCCCTCCTCTACTCCACGCTGGAGTTCGCCCCCGCGCTCATCCTCGCCGCGCTCGGCGCAGTCCTCTCCGAACGCGCGGGCGTGGTGAACGTGGGCATCGAGGGGATGATGCGGGTAGGCGCGTTCTGCGCGGCGGTGGCGGCGATCGTCGTGCCCACCCCCATCGGCCTCCTCGCCGGGATGGCGGCCGGCGCCGCGTTGGCGCTGGTGCACGCGTGGCTCTCCATCCGCTGGCGCTCGGACCAGGTCGTCTCCGGCATGGCGCTGAACCTCGTGGCGCTGGCGGGGATCACCTTCCTGCTCGAGTCCCTCTTCGGCCCCTCGAGCACGCCCTCCATCGAGCAGCTCGGCCGCTGGTCATTCGGACCGCTCGGGGAGGTCCCGCTGCTGCGCGCGCTCGCCGGTCACACCTGGCTGACGTGGCTTGCCATCGCGCAGGCGATCGCCTTCCACCTCTTCCTCGCTCGGACGCCCTGGGGCCTGCGCATCCGCGCGGTCGGTGAGAAGCCCGCCGCGGCGGCGACGCTGGGCGTGAACGTGTTCCGGCTGCGCTACCTGTGCGTGGTGGGAAGCGGCGCGTTGGCGGGTCTCGGCGGCGCGGCGCTCTCCACCTCCACGCTGGACCGCTTCGAGCACAACATGCCCGCGGGGCTCGGCTTCATGGCGGTCGCGGCCATGGTCTTCGGCCGCTGGAGCCCTCTGGGCGCGTTCGGCGCCGCGGTCTTCTTCTCCTTCGGCAACGCGCTGCGCATCGGCCTCGCGTCGAGCGCGCCGTGGCTGCTGAACTTCGTGCCGCAGGGCGTGCTGCTCGCCCTGCCCTATCTGCTCACCCTGCTCGTGCTCTCGCTGCAGGGGCGCCGCACCCACGCCCCCGCCGCGCTGGGGACGCCGTGGCAGCCCGAGGTGCGGTAGCGCTTCCTCGAGACCGCCGAAGACGTCCTCTCCGCGGAAAAATGTGCGGAGGGTGCGGATGCCGGTGTTCGACATGGGCGCGAAGCATGGCCAGGCGGCGGATCCATGGTGATGATGTCCGCAACATGCATGCACGCACGATGGTGGTGGTGGCGGCAGCCGGATGGGGAGCGCTCTCCGGCTGCGTGACGAAGGGCACGTTCGAGCAGCTTCGCATCGAGCACGACGCGACGCTCGAGCAGCTCGAGGCGAGGAACGCCCGGCTGTCGCAGCTCGAGCAGGAGAACGAGGCGCAGAAGCGTTCGCTCGAGAAGGCGTCGAAGACGGAGCGGGATCTGCGCGAGGCGATTGCCGACGAGCAGAAGCGCGGCACCGAGCTCGCCGCCCGGATCGCGAAGATGGAGCGCGAGCTGGCGACGACGATCAAGGATCGCACCGCGATGGAGGCCAGCGTCGCGGACATGACCGCGGCACTGGCGGAGCTCCAGAAGCGCAAGGAGCAGACCGAGGCGCGCATGGCCGAGTACCAGGCGCTGCTGCAGAAGTTCCGCGGCCTCATCGACGCCGGGAAGCTGTCGGTGAAGATCGTCGA
>CAZCWA010000281.1:0-6843 GCA_964502265.1 uncultured Myxococcaceae bacterium
ACCTAGATAGCCAGATCCAGAGACTGGCGTCCTGCCCTTAGACGATCCCCCAAGAACTGCGGCGCTTCCTCTACCACTTCTACTTCGCGGGGCGAACGATGAAGATCCGCACCTCGTCGTTCGACTCGTAAATATTCAGCCCTTCGAAGTTCTTCCCCGAAGGATTCCGGATGTGAAAAGCCTTCACGCCCGGCTGGTTTACGATCGACCTGCGTGGGAACCGATCCGGGGGGTACACCGTCCGGTAGTACTTGAGCGTAGCCTCAAGGTCACCGGGCGCCCGATAGCGATTCTCACCCACCTTCCGCACGCCGTCCGGCATCTGGACGCCGCCCACCACCTCCGCGCCTGCACCCACCGGAACCATCCACAACAACCCGGCGAGCCACAGCGGGCGCGGCTTATAAAAAGTGCGCTTCAGGGTGTCAAGCACCTGTTGAGCGGTGGATGCAGCGGGCGCGTTCACGGCTTCGCAAGATAGGGCCAGGCGGCGAGCACGTCCATGTAAACCGCGATGACGCCGTGGAGGAGGGCGCCGTACCAGAAGCTCCGCGTGCGCAGCGCCAGCACTCCCAGCGCGATGCCGGCGACGATCGATCCGAGCGCCTCGGCCTCCGGCTTGCCCAGGTGCATCAGCGCGAAGGGGACGGTCTGGATGAGGATCGCGCCCCCTCGGCCGAAGCGGGGCAGAAGCCCGTTCAGCATCCAGCCGCGGAAGAGGAACTCCCAGCCCACGAAGTAGAGGAAGTACGCCGCCTCGTAGAGGACGAAGAGCCACAGGCTCAGCTCCATTGCCTTCGTGCCGGCGGCGGCGGACGGGCGCAGCATGTACGCGTGCTGTCCCGCCAGCGGGTAGGCGCCCTTGAACATCGGGAACCCGGAAGCGATCCACACCACGGGCGCCATCACCGCGAGGAAGAGCAGGCTCAGCTTCAGGCCCGCGCGCCAGTCCCCCAGCCCGAGCCCATAGCGCCGCGTGAACGCGCCGCCGGTCACCCTGGAGAGCGCGAGCGGCGCCATCAGGTAGAGCACCACGCTGCTGCCGAACCACCAGAAGTAGGGCAGGGCGCCGGACGCGGGGTGGCCGGTGAAATGCGATCCGAAGGTGCGGCGGAAGAACCCGGTGGAGCCCTGGTAGTGGGAGATGATCAGCAGCGCGCTGGCGCCGGCGATGATCACCAGCGGCTCGCCGCCGAGCTCCCGGAACCAGGGCGTAAGCCAGGCGCGGACGCGCTCGACGAGGCCCGGTCGGGACGCCCCCGGGCTCACGCGCCGGACGCCAGCGCCTCGTCGATGCGGCGCAGGGACTCCTCGCGGCCGACGAGCTCGAGCGTGTCCCCGATGCCCGGCGAGGCGGTGTTGCCGGTGACGGCCACGCGGATGGGCTGCGCGACCTTGCCCATGCCCACCGCCTTCTCCTCGCTCACCCGCTTCACCACCTCGTCGAGCGCGGGCGCGTTCCACTCCGCCTTCGCCAGCTCCTCCCGCGCCGCCTGGAGGATGGGCTTGCTCTCCTCGCCGAGGTGCTTCTTCGCCGCCTTCTCGTCCAGCGTCACCCCGCGGCCGAAGAAGTAGCGCGCGGTCTCCGCCATCTCCGCCAGCGTCTTCGCCCGCGGCGCCAGCAGCGAGACGATCTTCGTCAAGGCCGGGGTCACGCCGCCCTCGATGGAGACGCCGCGCTCCTCGAGGAAGGGCAGAAGCCGCCTTGCGATCTCCTCGGGCGGCATGGCCTTGAGGTACTGCTGGTTCAGCCAGGAGAGCTTCTCCGGGTTCCACACCCCGGAGGTGCTGCCCACCTGCGAGAGGTCGAACCACTCGAGCTGCTTCTCGCGCGGGATGAACTCGTCGTCTCCGTGCGACCAGCCGAGCCGCACCACGAAGTTGAGCAGCGCCTCGGGCAGGATGCCGTTGCGCTTGTGGACCATCACGTCCGCCTCGGGGTGCTTGCGCTTGGAGAGCTTCTCCTTGTCCTGCCCGAGGATGAGCGGGAAGTGCGCGAACTTCGGCGGCGCCCACCCCAGCGCGGCGTAGAGCAGCAACTGCGGGAAGGTGGAGTTGATGTGCTCCTGCCCGCGGCCCACGTGGGTGATGGCCATCAGGTGGTCGTCCACCACGCAGCCGAAGTTGTAGAGCGGGATGCCGTCTCCGCGCATGATCACGAAGTCGTCCATGTCCGAGTACGGCTTGGCGATCCGCCCCAGCACCAGATCCTCGAACCAGACCTCGCCCTCACCCTGCGGCGCGCGGAAGCGGAGCACGTGTTCGGTGCGGCCTTCCGGCGGCGCCGTCAGCTCGCGGCAGTTGCCCTCGTACTTGAAGGTGCGCTTCTCCGCCTCTGCCTGCTTGCGGCGCGCGTCCAGCTCCTCGCGGGTGCAGTAGCAGCGGTACGCCTTCCCCTCCGCGATCAGCCTCTCCGAGTGCTCGCGGTAGGTGTCCAGCCGCTGCGTCTGGAAGTAGGGCCCGAAGGCACCTTCCTTCCCCGGGCCTTCATCCCAATCAATGCCGAGCCAGGTGAGGCCGTCGAGGATCGCCTGGACCGACGCCTCGGTGGAGCGGACGCGGTCGGTGTCCTCGACGCGCAGGATGAAGGTGCCGCCGGACTTGCGTGCCTGCAGCCAGTTGAACAGCGCCGTGCGCGCGCCGCCGATGTGCAGGTAGCCGGTGGGCGAAGGAGCGAAACGCAGCCTGTGAGGGGACGACATGAGGCGGCGCCCATAGCACAATCCGGTCGGAGTTACGTTAGGTTGTCGCCCGCATCCGGGGCCTGGAGAGTCGTCATGCGTTCCTCGTTCATCGGCCTTCCGGCCCTCGTCATCGCGCTCGTTCTCACCGCGCCCTTCGGCCCGTTGCTCGGCGATGCGCGCGCCACGACGCTGGTCTTCCTCGACGTGCCGGCGAAGGCGAAGGGCGCGGATCGGGTGGTGCAGGGAACGGTGGTCTCGCAGGCCTCCCGCTGGACCGGCGATAACCGGCGGATCATCACCGAGACAGTGATCGACGTGGCCGAGGTCTGGAAGGGCGAGCCGGTGAAGCAACTGAAGGTCCGGCAGCCCGGCGGGGAGATCGGCGACATCGGCCAGCGGGTGGACGGGGTGGCGAAGTTCACCGTGGGCGAGGAGGTGGTCCTCTTCCTCGAGGCGCGGCCCGGCGGCGCGTGGCTGCTGCACGGGATGGGGCAGGGCAAGTACCGCGTGGAGCGCTCGTCGGATGGCAAGGATGCCTTCGCGGTCCCGGAGGTGATGGGCGAGGCGCGGCTGGTGGATCCCTCCACCGGCGTCCCCTCGGTCCGGCGGAACGAGACGATGCCGCTCCTGGCGCTGCGAGCGCAGGTGGCGCAGGCGGTGGGTGAGGCGCCGGATGACGCAAGCCCTTCGCTCCCTCCCGTGCGCCCCAGGCCGGAGGGGAAGTGAGCGCGGCGCTGCTGGTGGCGATGCTGCTGGCCCAGGGAACCGAGCCCTACACGCGCAGCCGCGTCGATCCCGGCTCCACCGATTCGCACTGCCTCTGGTGGGACCGGCAGGAGCTCGTCTTCCACGGCGACGAACAGGGCAACCCCGACACGCGCGGCGAGACCGAGTTCGAAGCGCTCCGGCGCTCGCTCGAGACCTGGAACGCGGCGGCGCAGCAATGCGGTCACCTGACGATCAGCGAAGGCCCCCGGGTGGCGGACCGCCGCATCGGCATGGGGAGCGAGGGCGGCTCGGACCGGAACGTGGTCCTCTACCGGCAGGTGGACTGCGACGGGCGGGTGCCGGCCTCCGACCCGTGCTGGAACGACGAGACCTGCATGAACACGCACGACTGCTGGCTCGGCTCGCGCGCGACGATCGGCCTGACCACCACCACCTTCGAGACGCGCACCGGCCGCATCCTCGACGCGGACATCGAGCTCAACGCGGCCTGGTTCGTCTTCACCACGGTGGACGCGCCGCCGTGCGCCCGCCCCAACTTCCACCAGGGCTGCGTGGCCACGGACGTGGAGAACACGCTCACCCACGAGCTGGGGCACGCGCTCGGGCTCGACCACACCACCCGGCCCGGCTCCACCATGAACCCCACCGCGCCCGGCGGCGAGACGTCGAAGCGGATCCTGGATCAGGGCTCGCAGCAGTTCGTCTGCGACACCTACCCGCAAGGCTTGCCGCCGCGGGACTGCATCATCCTCACGCCGGATTCGCCCAACGTGCTCGGCAAGGAGGCCGGCTGCACCAGCGGCGGGAGCCTCGCGGTGCTGGCGCTGGGCCTGGGGGTAGGGCTGGCCGGCGGCCGGCGGAGGTTCACGCGGTGAAGGCCCGTCGCGTCAGGGCCTGGGCGGTGCTCCTCCTCGGGGGGGTGATGGGCCTCGGGGCCGCCCTCGCGCAGGAGCAGGTGGCCTTCCTCCGGACCCGGGATCCGGGCAGCGGCGTCTGCCTGCACTGGAGCACGCGGAAGTACCTCTACCAGTACCACTCGGCCGGCTCCTCGCAGACGCCGGACAACACGGAGTTCGTGGCCATGGAGGCCGCCTTCGATTCCTGGCGGGCGCTCTCCGCCCAGTGCAGCGACTTCGCCATCGAGGCAGGCCCCATGGTGGGCACCGCCGTCGTCGGCTACGACCGGAACGCCACCGACAACACCAACGTCATCACCTTCCGCGAGCGCGCCTGCGGCCAGGTGGTGCCGGTGGACGATCCCTGCTGGGAGCCCGCGCCGGGCACCCCGGGCTGCGACAACAAGTACCAGTGCTGGGACAACGGCGACCGGGTGATCGCGCTCACCACCAGCACCTTCAGCCGCATCTCCGGCGTCATCTTCGACGCGGACATCGAGTTCAACGCCGCGCCGGACGAGCTGGGCGATCGCTTCCTCTTCACCACCGTCCCCGAGCCCGCCTGCGAGCTGGAGACCCAGTCGCACGCGTGCGCCGCCACCGACGTGCAGAACACGCTCACCCACGAGCTGGGCCACGTCTTCGGGCTGGACCACGTGGACGTGCCCGGCTCGACGATGGAGCCCACCGCCCCCATCGGCGAGACGACGAAGCGGCGCATCGACGAGGGGACCGCCCAGGGCTTCTGCCTCGCCTATCCGAAGGATCGGCCCTCGCCGCCGTGCGAGGAGGTGGACCAGCGGATCATCGCGGTGAACCGCGGCACGCCGGGGCTGGTGGGGGTCGGCTGTGCGACCTCGCCGGGCACACCCGGCGCATCGGGCGCAGGTCCGTGGGCGACGGGGGCGCTCCTCGCCGCGCTGGTGCGCCTCAGCCGGGCTCGGCGGCGGGCAGGGTGAACGAGAAGGTGCTGCCCTTGCCCAGCTCGCTCTCCACCCAGATGCGCCCGCCGTGCGCCTCGACGATGCCGCGCGCGATGTAGAGCCCGAGCCCCGTCCCCTTCCGGTCCGACGGCTGCTCCTGCCAGTACCGCTCGAAGAGGTGCGCCATCGACGCGCGCGAGATGCCCGCGCCCGTGTCGCTCACCGCCACCTGCACCTCGTCCCCCACCGTCCGCGCCGAGACCACGATGCGCCCGCCCTCGGGCGTGAACTTGATGGCGTTGCCCACCAGGTTCGAGAGCACCTGGAAGATGCGCTCGCGATCGGCCCGGGCCACCGGCGCGCCCACCACCTCTTCGCGCAGCGCGATCCCCTTGCTCTCCGCGAGCGGGCGCCAGACCGTGTGCATCTGCTCGAAGAGCTCACCCACCGGTGCCGGCCCCGGCGCGATGGCAATGCTCCCCGCCTCGAGCCGGGCCAGGTCCAGCAGATCGCGGATCAGCGCGTCCATCCGGTTCACGGTCTGGTGGATGCGCATCAGCCCGGTCCGCGCGCTGCCCATCCGCGCGCCC
This sequence comes from uncultured Myxococcaceae bacterium, assembly GCA_964502265.1. Taxonomy (GTDB): domain Bacteria; phylum Myxococcota; class Myxococcia; order Myxococcales; family Myxococcaceae; genus JAFAFL01. The sequence goes on from CAZCWA010000281.1 coordinate 5,823, forward strand.
TCGCCGAGCGTCCTCTCGAGCAGCGCGGCCTGCATCCGGATCACCGTGAGCGGCCCCTTCAGGTCGTGTGACACCACCGCGACCATGTCGTCGCGCAGTTGGACGGCCTGCTGCTCGCGCTGCACCTGCTTCTCCAGATCCAGCTCCAGCGCGCGCTGGCGCAGATCGACCGCGGCCTCGCGCTCCGGGTCCCGCCACGGCAGGGACTGCAGCCGCGTCTGCTCCTTCCACAGCGCGAACGAGCGCCGCGGGTGAAGCCGCAGGTCCGTGGAGAGCTGCGCCGGCTTGTTCGGATCGCCGCCCCAGTTCACCGTCCGCGACACCTCGGGGCGGAACCAGATCAACCGCCGCTGCGGCCTTCCGGGCAGGCACCAGGAGAGCACCCCCGCGCCCACGTCTCCCTGCTCCGCGGCGCCGTCGAAGCCCGCCCGCTCGAGCGAGTCCACCGCGACCACCACCTCGTCCTGCGAATGCAGCCAGTCCGCGAGGCGGCGGATCTGGTCGGCGGAGGGCACGCGCCCGGACACCCGCACCTGGCCGTCCCGGACGAGCGCCACGCCCTGCGCGTTCACCAGCGAGAGCAGCTCCTCCTGCCGCGTGAGCAGCCCCTCCAGCACGTCCCGCGCGCTGCGCATGGCGGTGGCCAGCCGCTCGAGCGCGGGGCGCCGGTTGCGGCGGGACTCGGCGGACTCCCGGTCCGAGATCGCCGCGAGCTGCAGCGAGGTGAGCCTGCCCAGGACCTCGCACGCCGAGCGCAGCTCGAATGGCACGAAGCGGGTCCCGCTGTGGTGCACGCAGGAGATGAGGCCCCACAGGCGGCCCCGCACCACCAGCGAGATGCTCATCGATGCGGTGAGGCCCATGTTCGCCATGTACTCGAGGTGGATGGGCGAGACGCTGCGCAGGACGCTGAAGCTCAGGTCGAGCGCGCGCCCGTCGTCCGGACGCTGTTCCGGCACGATGGGCACCGGCGTGTAGCGGGCGTCGGGGATGATCCGCAGCCAGTTGCGCAGGTAGAGCG
>CAZCWA010000282.1:0-6837 GCA_964502265.1 uncultured Myxococcaceae bacterium
GCGGGGCACAGCTCCGTCCCGTCCGGGATGGTGTAGCCCTTCTCCGGCGGCGCGAGCTGCGCGAAGATCTTCGGCCGCCACTCCCTCGGGATGAGGTTGAGCGGCTCCTCGTTCATCGGGCACTTCATCCGCTCCTGCACCGGCTGCCCGTTCTCGCCCTTCTTCTCCAGCGTCCAGGAGAAGGTGTAGGCCTTGCCCTCCGGCGTCTTGGAGTAGTCCTCCATGCCCTTCTTCAGGAGCCGGGCGATGGTGGACTTCGACGAGCCCACCGGGCCGTGGAGGAGGATGACCCGCTTCTCCGTCCCGTAGCCCTGGGCCGCGCTCTTGAAGACGTTGACCAGCTTCATCAGCGGCACGTCGAGCCCGAAGATCGCGTCCCTGCCGCCGAACTTCTCGTCCGAGAAGAAGTGGTAGCGGATGAGCTTCTTCTTGTTGTCGATGTACTCGCTCTTCCCGTGGCTGAGGATCATGTCGTACAGCCGCTGGTAGGCGGTACGCGTGACCTTGGGGTTCTGCTCCACGATCCGGAGGTAGTCCTCGAACGAGCCCTCCCAGGTGAGCTCCTCGTATTGCTTCTTGTCCTGCAGCGACGCGATCCGCGCCACCCACGTGCCGGAGCTTGGGTCCATGGTCTCCTTCATCTCGGATCCTTTTCTCCTGTCCCGAGGCAAGACGCCCTCACTGGGTGCAACCCCCGGGATCGGAACGAATTTCACAGGTCGCAGCAATGGATAGGGACGCCGGCAGCGCGCGGCAGGCTCCACGGGGCGGACTTCCCGACACATGGGCCCGCGGAGTGATGAACTGGGCCAAAAGCGACGGGCCGGAAGTCGGGTTCCCTACATCGTCCCCGGCCGTCCAGCGGCGCGGCGTGTAGGCCCCGGGGCGCGCGTTGCTTGGTTTCTGCGCCCGGGTGAGATAGCTGCCTCCCGGATGAGGTCCGAGACTTCCGCACGCGCCGAGCCGCGCACGTGGGTGATGCTGGCGCTCCTGGTCGCGGTGACGCTGCTGCCGCGCGCGCTGGTCTTCCCGATCAACGAGAACCTTCACGGCGACGCGGTGGTCCGCACCGAGCTCGCCGAGCGCTGGGCGCAGGCCCCCCACTGGATCGCCTCCTTCGAGGACGGCGCCTACCAGTTCGGCCCGCTGCACCTGTACGCGGTGGGCGCGGCGCTGTGGGCGATGCCGGACCGCGCGGACGCCGGCCGCTGGGTCAGCCTCTTCTTCGGCGTGCTCTCGGTGGTGCCGCTCTACCTCCTCACCCGCAGGCTCTTCGGCTGGCGCGCGGGCCTCGTGGCAGGGCTCGGCCTCGCCGCGTGGGGGATGCACATCCAGTTCTCCACCACCGCCGCCAGCGAATCCCTCGCGCTGTTCCTCGTGCTCTGCACCCTCGCCGCCTTCGCCCGCGGCTGGGACGAGGGGAAGATGGCGCCGCTGGCCTGGGCGGCCGTCTTCCTCAACCTCGCCTGTGCGACGAGGTACGACGCGTGGCTGCTGGTTCCGCTGCTGGTGGGGCTGCTGCTCTTCCGGGACCGGAGCGACAAGGTGGGCGGCATCACCCGCGCCTTGCTCTTCGGGCTCTTCTGCATGCCCTTCCCGATGATCTGGATGCAGGGCAACGAGCTGGCGACCGGCTCCCCGCTGCACCCCATGACCTTCATCAACCAGTTCCACAAGGGCTGGGCGGCAGAAGGCATCGGCGCGATGGGCGAATGGGGCTTCCGCGCGCACAACCTCGTCTTCTGGCCGGCGATGGCGCTCTTCACCCTGAGCCCGCTGCTGGCCGCGCTGGGCATCGTGGGGATGGTGAAGACCTTCCGCGAGTCCAGGCGGCACCGCTGGCTGGTGTGGGTGGCGCTGGTGCCCACGGCCGTCTTCACCTTCCGCGGCGTGGTGCTGATGGACTTCGTGCCGCTCGGGCGCTTCACCGCCGCGCAGCTCGTGCTCCTGCTCCCGTTCGTCTCGGCGGGGTTCGGTGCGGTGAGCGCGCGGATCTCGCTGCCCCTGCGGCAGGGGCTCGCCGGGGCGACCGCGCTGGTGGCGGTGGCCACGCCGCTGTGGCTGGGCCTGTTCACGTTTGGCGCCGAGCCGGGGCCGGCGGTGACCTTGAACCCGGTGAGCCCGGTGACCCAGAACCCGCGCCCGCTGATGGCCGCGGCGACGGCGGTGAAGGAGACCGTGGGGCCGGGCGAGGGCGTGCTCCTGCTGGACGCGGACACGCGCTTCGAGGACATCCAGCTCGCGTTCTTCAGCAACCTGCCCGAGTCGCGGCTCATCCGCGCGCGCTGGGGAGACCTGGAGCGGCGGGTGGCCGAGCAGCGCCCGGACTGGCTGCTGCGCATCGAGGGCGGCGAGCTGGAGAAGCGGCCGGACTTCGTCGAGCGCGAGGGCCGGGTGCAGTTGGGCGAGCACTGGTTCGAGGCCAGCGAGGCGCTCCAGGCGCCCTACCACCTCTATCGGCGGGTGCGCAGCGAGCGCCGGCCGCAGGGGACCGGCACCGCCGGCACCGCCCAGCCGGACGGACCGCGCGCCAACTGAGCGGCCGGCTCCTTCAGCCCTCGTCGTCGTAGCCGTCGTCGTAGTCGCGTGGGTCGTAGTCCGCGTCGCGCGCCCGGGCATCCGACTGGGCGTCGAGCCAGCCTTGCAGGATGAGCTGCGCTGCGATCTGGTCCACGACCTCGCGGCGCTTCTTGCGGGACACGTCCGCCTCGAGCAGCACCCGCTGCGCGGCCACCGTGGTCAGCCGCTCGTCCCAGTAGATGACCTCGAGGCCCGTCTGCGCCGCCGCCGCCTCGCCGAACTTCCGTGACGCCTCGGCGCGAGGGCCCTCGCTGCCGTCCATGTTGAGCGGCAGGCCCACCACGAGCCGCGTCACCTCGTGCTCGGTGCACAGTCTGGCGAGCTCCGCGAGGTCCGCCTTCATCCCCGTCCGCCGGAGGGTGGTGATCCCCTGCGCGGTGATCCCCAGCCCATCCGAGACGGCGATCCCCACCGTCTTCGTGCCCACGTCCAACCCCATCGTCCGCATCGGGGCCGGAACTTAGGCGCAATCCCGCCGCGCGGACGATCCATCCCGCTTCGGGACGAGGGGCCTCTCGGGGAGGGGCGCAAGTGTGCGTAATCATTGGGCTCTGCGCCTGGGTACACCCGGCACCACCGCTGCACAAGGCCCGTCCGCAACGCGCGATGCGGCCCGCGCCACCTCCTCCCGGCCGACTGGAGTGCCTGAATGATCAACCTCAACGCGAATCTCGGAAAGATCGCCGGCGACATCGCCAACATGGCATCCGGAGTCGCCGGTGGCGCCGGCGGCATCCTGAGCATGGCGGGCAAACTCGACCCCATGAGCATGGTGATCGATACGGTCGGCAAGTCGTTGGGTCTGCCGCCCGAGGTGTGTGGGATCGCCAAGATCGCCGCGGGCGCCGCCACCGGCAACGTGATGGCCATCGCTGGCGGATCGGGCGACCTGCTCGGTGCAGTGGCGAAGGACCTGCCCGCGATGACCGAGCACTTCTCCGGCAGCCTCAACGCCGGGATCGATGCCCAGGGCCGCGGCTACGCCAACCTGGAGATGCAGGGGAGGTACGGCGGGCTGACTGCCAGCCTGCTGGGATCCCCGCTGCTGACCCCCGTCCTCGCCGACGTGATCAATATGATCAACCCGAAGGCGCCTCAGCCGGGCCGGCCGGGTGCTCCCGGGATGGAGCGGGTGCCGGAGCACAACGGCCATGTGCCGCATCCGGGCCTGATCAACGGCGTCTGGAACAACCCCAGGAGCCCGCTCGATCCGAACATCGTGAAGTACCGCGACGCGGTGGAGACGCTGGCGGCGAACTACCACACCTTCGAGACCGCGCACGGCGCGCACGGCAGCGGCATCACCCGCCGGGACCTGGCGAACATCCTCGCCAACCCGAACGCCTCGCCGAAGCTGAAGGAGGCCGCGCAGTTCCTCATGGACAACCCCGAGTACTTCAACCGCCTCGAGATGGCGGCGGGACTCGGCGGCAAGGACGGGGTCATCGGCAAGCTCGACCTGCAGCGCGAGGCGCAGCGCGTGAGCAACGACATCGCCCGCCACGGCGTCGCGTTCACGAAGGGCAATGAGGCGCCTCCGTCGACTCAGCCTGGCCAGCCTTCCCCCGGGACCGGCGGCACCTCGCCGGTGCAGACGAACGAGCCCGGCAAGGTCGGTGGCGGGAGCTCGGAGATCGGCAAGATCCTCGGAGATGCTTCGCTCAGCCTCGAGGAGAAGATCATGCTGATCCTCCAGCACATCATGGACAACGCGGACGACGAGATCCTCGCCACCATGAAGACCCTCGACTCGCAGCAGTCGGAGCGGGCGAAGGAGGCGGGCAAGGGCGACAAGGTCGACCACGACAAGCTCCAGAAGCACGACTCGGCAATGGAGAAGACGCAGTTCCGCCTCCAGAGCCTGATGGAGAAGCGGAAGCGGATGTTCGACCTGATGACGACGATGTCGATGAAGTTCAACGAGATGGCCAAGGGCGCCATCCAGAACCTGGCCCGGGCGTAGTTCCCCATGAGCCGCATCATCAAGAACAAGGAGAGAGACGACATGGACGCTGAGAACGCGGTGGTGGACAGCCTGAAGAAGTGGGTGCGCGGTGAGATGACGTGGGCCGAGGTCGAGGGGATGACCTTCGAGGAGGCCAAGGCGATCGCCCAGGTCGGGTGCGACCTCGCGGCGCAGGGCCGGCTGGAGGAGTCGCGGGTCATCTTCGAGGGGCTGGTGGCCGGCAACCCGCACGACACCGGGAGCCAGGCGGCGCTCGGGACCGTGTACCAGAAGCTCGGCCGCGAGGAGGACGCGCGGGCGGCGTACGACGCGGCGCTCGTGGCGGACCCGAAGAACCCGGTCGCCCTCTCCAACCGCGGCGAGCTGCGGCTGCGGGGCGGGGACAAGGCGGGCTTCGCGGACCTGATGCTGGCGGTGGACGCGGATCCGCACGGTGAGACCTCGGCGGGGCGCCGGGCGGCGGGGCTGGTCCGGGCGATCACGCTGCAGGCGGTGGAGCTGCTCAAGCAGCCGAAGTGATGGATGCGGGCGGCGCGTCACGCGGGCGCGCCGAAGTCATCCGGTAGCTGGGGAGCGGCCGGGTGGCGCGGGAGGTGGGTAGGTCCGGTTCGGGCCGGGGTCGGGGTTGGGGCCGGACCTACTCGCCGCCTGTCTTACGCGACGCTTCCCAGGCCGACACGGCGGCGAGCCGCTCGGAGATCGGCGGGTGACCATGGGCCCGGAGCACCGCCCAGCGCGGAGGCTCCGGGTCGATCTTGTTGGTGCGCGCGGCCTTCACCAGCATCGCCCGGAAGGCTGCCGGATCCTGCGTGAGCTCCAGCGCGAAGAGGTCCGCTTTCCGCTCCCGTTCGCGCGAGACCAGCGCGCTCAGCGGCTGTGACACCGAGAGCAGCACGGTCAGCGCCAGGGAGAGCAGGGGCAGGGTGCGGACGTCGCCATAGCCCGTCACGCCGAACCACCCGCGTCGCTGCACGAGGAGGAGCACGCGGTGGCAGAGGAAGAGGAAGCCGAAGAGCGCCAAAGACGCGAGGATGCGCGAGGGCCACTTCGACTCGGAGATGTGGCCGGCCTCGTGGGCCACGGCGGCCAGCACCTCCTTCGTCTCCAGCGTCTGGACCAGCACGTCGTTGAGCACCACGGTGCGCGTGGGGCCCTGGCCGGCGAAGTAGGCCTGCAGGTTCTTGCTCGCGCGGGAGGTCTTCTCCACCTGCACCTCGCCCCAGGCCACGTCCGCGCGGTCCAGCAGGGAGGCGATCTCCGTCCGCAAGGGCCCCTCGGCCAGCCGCTCCTGATCGAAGTAGAGGCGCGCGCGGTACGGGTCCAGAAGCGGCGAGGCCAGCAGCGCCAGACCGGCGGCCACCCCGAGCAAAAGCCACCAGGCTCGGACCTTCCGCGCCAGCCCGAAGAGGCCGAACGCGACCAGGCACTGGGCGGCGGCGGTGAAGAGGAACGCCTTGCCGAGGTCCAGCGCGAACCCGCCGGGCGTGTAGTTCGACTGCCCGTACCGGTGCTCGTGCACGTAGTCGAGCCACACGGTCTTCGGCAGGAAGACGGCGTTGACCACGGCCATGTAGAGCAGCGCGAAGAGGAGGGCCGCGCCCCAGCCGGGTCCTCCCCACAGCTTGCCCAATGCGGCGGGCAGCGCGCGCACCACCGGCACGGTCCGCGTCCAGCCGGAGCGTGCCTGTAGCCACGCGGCGCCCTGGGTGGCGGCGGCGTAGAGGGGGCGCACCCCGAAGCGGAGCAGCACCGCGTACAGCCCCAGCAGCGCCACGTCCTTCAGCGCGAGCCAGACGTAGAAGGGCTGTGCGTAGGCCCGTACCCGGGCCAGCTCATCGGGGCTGAAGATCGGTTCCAACGCCCGGCAGTCTAGCCGCGCGGCGTGGTGTCGTTGACCATCCGGGTGGAGCCGGGGCCCACGTCGCTGGAGGAGCGGGTGCCTCGGGCGGCGGGGCGCGCGGGCGCGGCCTCCTCCTCGTCCCGGATGGCGTCGGCGAGCAGGAGGTCCTTCATCTTCTTCAGCGACTCGCGGGTGTTGTCCACGAAGGCGCTCTGGGCGCCGATGCGCTCGGCGGCCTCGAGGGTGCGCTCGTACACGTTGATCGCCTTGGTAATGAGGATGCGGATCTTCTTCCGAAGCTCCTGCCGGTAGATCTCCGCCTGCTCCTCGTCCAGCTCCGGGGGCGCGGGCGAGTTCACCATGTGGTCGTAGAGGTTCTCGTACAGCCCGCCCACGCGCGAGCCGGCCGCGGTGCCCCAGTGGCCGTTCCCCATCCGGATCGCCCGCAGGT
>CAZCWA010000283.1:0-6834 GCA_964502265.1 uncultured Myxococcaceae bacterium
CCGACACCGGCTCGGCCACGCCGATGGCGTAGGACACCTGGATCTCGCAGCGCGAGGCGAGGCCCGCCGCCACCACGTTCTTGGCGATGTAGCGGCCCATGTACGCCGCCGAGCGATCCACCTTGGACGGGTCCTTGCCGCTGAACGCGCCGCCGCCGTGACGGCCCATGCCGCCGTAGGTGTCGACGATGATCTTGCGGCCGGTGAGGCCCGAGTCACCCATCGGCCCGCCGACGACGAAGCGCCCGGTGGGGTTGATGTGGAACTTCGTGGGCTGCCCCACGTCGAGCAGCTCCTTCGGCAGCGTGGCGCGGATGACGTCCTCCATCACCGCCTCGCGGATCTGCTCGTTGGTGGCGCGGTCGCTGTGCTGGGTGGAGAGCACCACCGCGTCGATGCGGTGCGGCTTGCCATCCTTGTACTCGACCGTCACCTGGCTCTTGCCGTCCGGGCGCAGCCAGTCGTGCTTCTTCCGGCGCACCTCCGCCAGCTTCGAGGTCAGCGCGTGCGCGTACTGGATGGGCGCGGGCATCAGCGCCTTCGTCTCGTCGCACGCGTAGCCGAACATCATCCCCTGGTCGCCGGCGCCGAGGTCCCGCTCGTTGTCCACGCCGCGGGCGATGTCCTGCGACTGCCCTTCGATCGCCACCATCACCCCGCAGGTGTGGCCGTCGAAGCCCATCTCCGAGGACGTGTAGCCGATGCGGGTGATCGTCTCGCGGACGATCTTCGGGATGTCCACGTAGGTGCTGGTCGAGACCTCGCCGGCCACCACGCAGAAGCCGGTCTTCAGCAGCGTCTCCACTGCCACGCGCGCGCCGGGGTCCTTCGCGATGATGGCGTCCAGCACGCCGTCGCTGACCTGGTCGGCCATCTTGTCCGGGTGGCCTTCGGTCACCGACTCGGAGGTGAAGAGGTAGTCCTTTGGCATCGTCGTCTCGTCCTTCGAATTGGGGCGGCGCACCGTAATGGCGGGCCCCATCCGTAGTCAAACGACATATGAACATATGACGATTCCGCCCCCGGCCGCACGTCCGCAGCCCGGACGGCCTTGCGCGCGCCGGCGGAATTTCCGCTCCCCGCAGCGCGTCAGGCGGGGCTAGATGCAGCCTTTCCTTCAGACCGGAGCCCCTTCGATGCACCGCCCGCTCGTTCGTTCGCTCGCCCTCGTGATGGGGCTGACCTTCGCCCTCCCCGCCTTCGCCCAGACCGCGGACCTCACCCGGCCCTTGAAGACGGTGGTGGGCTCCATCCGCTACGAGAAGGACCTCGCGGCGCTCAAGCAGTTCGCCGGCGAGGCGCAGGGCCGTGAATTGCTCGGCGCCGAGTGGGAGAAGGCCACCCCCGAGCAGCGCAAGGAGTTCCTCTCCCTCTTCCACACCCTCTTCGCCAAGATCGCGTTCCCGCAGATCCGCGAGAACTTCAAGCACCTGGGCGCGGTGAACTACGAGGCCCCGAAGATCGACGGGGACAAGGCGACCGTGGCGTCCACCCTGGTGATCGAGCACCCGCTGAAGAAGCAGGAGCTGAAGGTGCGGTACTCGCTGATCAAGGACGGCAGCGCCTGGAAGGTGGTGGACGTGGCGGTGCTCGGTGACTCGATGCTGGGCGGCATCCGCGACGACCAGGTCAAGCCGCTGATGGCCGAGGGCGGGATGCCGCTGCTGCTGGAGCGGATGCGCGCCAAGGCGAAGGAGCTCGAGAAGCAGAAGCTGAAGTAGTGGCGGATTGCCCCCGCCCGCCGTCAAGGGACCGGGCGGGCAACCGGGCGACGAGTGCCCCACGGAAGTCGACGTCACAGCTTTGTCTCCGGGAAGCTTTCTTCCCCTGAGACAGAGGGAGGCTCACGTGGGAATCATTGCATTCATCATCATCGGTCTGGTCGCAGGGCTGATCGCCCGCGCCATCATGCCGGGCAAGCAGTCCATGGGTCTGGTGGCGACCACCATCCTCGGCATGGTGGGCTCGCTGGTGGGCGGTCTCATCGGCTCGGCGTTCAGCCGGGGTGACCAGGGCGGCCTGAGCCCGGCGGGACTCATCCTCTCGGTGGTCGGCGCGTTGGCGGTCTTGTTCATCTACAGCCTCGCGACCGGACGCCGAGGGGGACGACGAGCCACGGTGTAGCCGGGAGCTGAAGGCCGGCGCGGGCGGATGCGTTCGCGCCGGCCCCCTTATCTCAGCGCGCGCGCCATCCGTTTGAGCAGAGGCCCCACCGTCGTCTTCGCCGCGCGCAGCAGCCGGCCGCCCGCGGTGCGGTTGAAGAGGAAGAGGAAGTCCAGGGGCCGCGCGGTGTCCGTCCAGTCGCGCTTGCAGGGGTCGTCCTTGCCCATGAAGTCGAACTCGCGCAGGCCGCGCTCCACGCAGTCGCGCAGCAGGTCCTCGGTGATGAGCTGCCCCGGGCTGCAGGTGCGGAAGGCCTCGTCGTAGCCGTGCTTGAGGGAGTGGTAGCGCCCCGCTTCGACCAGCGCGAGGTCGAACGCCACCGCCCGCTCGTCCACCCGCAGAAGTGAGAGCGAGAGGAACTGCCGGTCCGCCGCCAGCGTTGCCAGCCCGGCGTAGTACGCGTGGGTCCGCGGGTCCTGGAGGATGGCGGTGCCCTCCTGGCCCTTCCAGCCGCTGGCCTCGAGCTCGAAGGCCTCGAGGAGGAGGCGCGGCAGGTTGGCCACCTGGGCGTGGACCTGTTCGAGCCGGAGCGTGCCCTGCTCCGCCAGCCTCCGGCGCCGCCGCCTCAGCCCCGAGCGGAGGTTCTTCGACCACGCCGCCTCCAGCGCCTCCGGCGAGGCGGGCAAGGTGAGGTAGGGCGAGCGCTGACCGGGCACGGTGATCGCCTCCAGCCCCGCGGTGGCTGCCGCGTCGATGAGGGCGTGGGCCTTCGCGTCCGGTGGCACGTCCGACAGCCGGACCACGTCCCAACCCTCGCGCGCGCGGAGGTGGGCGACGAAGGCGTGGGCCGCGTCCTGCGGATCCCGGGCAAGAAGGTCGAAGCGGCCCGGGTGATCGTTGGTGGGCGACGACCACACCCGCACCAGCGGACCGAACGACGGATCGCGCCCTTCGACGAGCGGGAGCGCCGCGCACAGACCACCCGCCGCATCCCGCGCGACCAGCACCCGCAGCTCGGCGCCGTGGGCGAAGTGTTCGAGCCAGAGCTGGAGGACCTCGTGCCGGACGAAGACCTGGGCCGAGGTCTCCTCCACCAACGCGTTCCACTCTGCACGCAGCGCGAGGAATGCGTCGCGCCCCTGCAGCTCCTCCACCCGCGCAATGCCGTGTGCTCCGGCCGCGGCGGAGGGCTGCGCGATCGGGTGGGTCCCGGTGTCGAGGGCGCTGTGCATGCGGGGAGCCTCCGGAGGAGCGTGGTCCGCAGCAGGGTGGGGATGCGTCAGGCGGCTCACAACTCGTACGCGGGTCCGACGGGTCATGAGGTTGGCGCGCGGTGGGACGAGCACCACTGTCCGGCGTCGGTGTGGCCACAGGGGCGGCCGGGAGGAGTGAGATGCGCGGGCGGCTCCGGGTGGCGCACGTCGTCCAGGGCATGTGGATGGGCGGCCTCGAGCGGCTGGTGGTGAGGCTGTGCGAGGCGAGCCCACCGCTGGGCGTGGAGCCGGTGGTGATCACCTTCGCCGGTGGCGGACCGCTGGAGGCGCCGCTGCGGGAGCTGGGCGTGCCGGTGCTCGCGCTCGACGACGCGCCCGGGCTGAGCGCGCGGCTGCTCCGGGAGTTGTCTCGAGCGCTCGCGGCGGTGAAGCCGGACGTGGTGCACGCGCACGATCTGGCCGCGTGGGTGAACGCCGTCCTCGCGCGCGGGGTGCCGCTGCCGCGGCGTTCGCTGCCACAGGTGGTGGTGACGTTGCACGAGACCCGGGCGCCCGCCGGCGCACTGCGTCTCGCGGCGGTGGCCTGCGCAGAAGGGACGAGGGCCGTGGTGGCTTGCAGCGAGGCGGTGAGGACCGTCACCACGCCGTGGCTTCCGCGCGGGGTGCCGCTGCAGGTGATCGGGAACGGCGTGCCGCTGCCTATAGAGGATGCGCGGAAGGAGGCGGTGGGCGCGGCGCGGGAGCGGCTTGCGCGGGCGATCGGGCGGGACGGACCGCTCCCGGCCGGCACATGGATCGGCTACCTCGGGCGGCTGGAGGAGGAGAAGGGCACGGACCTGCTGCTGGAGGCGTTCCTCCAGGCGTTCCCCGCCGGCGACGCGCGGGGAGAGGGCGTACACCTGGTGCTGATCGGCCCGGGTCATCTGGAGGAGAAGCTGCGGCGGCGTGCGGGGGCGCTGGTGGGCCGGCGGGTGCACTTCACGGGCGAGGTCGCGGACGGTGCGGCGCTGCTGCCGGCGCTCGATGTGAGGGCCGTTCGCTGGCGATGCTGGAGGCGATGGCGGCGGGCCTTCCCACGGTGGGGCCGAAGCTCGAGGCGGTCGCGGAGATCCACCGGGACGGCGAGACGGCGCTGCTGCTTCCTCCCGGTGACGTGCGTGCGCTGGCGAAGGCGCTGCGGACGCTGGCGGACTCCCCGTCGCTGCGGGGAAGTCTGGGCGAGGCGGCACGCATCCGTGCCCGGGACTTCTCGGTGGAGGTGATGGCGGAGGCCTACGCCAGGCTCTACCGGGGAGCGCGCTCGGACACCGCGCCTCGCGCAGGCATCTAGGTGGGCCTGCGCAGCCGGAAGAGCGCCGCCGCGGTGACCGCGCCCCACAGCGCCATGCCCACGCTCCGCGCCTTCGACGATCCGGCGCGACGGTGCGCCCTGTCGAGCTCCTGGATGCCCGGCCCCCGAGAACGCTGCATTCCACCGTCGGCGCCCTGCACACCGAGTTTGGCGGCCGCCGGCTTCCCCTCCGCCGCGTGCGCCCACGCCTTGCCGCGGCCCTCTGCGCTGTCGTCGCCGGGCAGCCGGCCGGAGCCCTGCTCACCGGGCGGGACCTTCTCGCCCTCGTTCTTCCCGTCCGGCGACCAGTGCTCGATGATCGAGTTGATCTCCGCGCCCAGCAGCAGGACCTGCGCCGAGAGCCACATCCAGATCAGCAGGATGATCACACCGCCGAGCGTCCCGTAGGTGGCGTCGTAGTTGCCGAAGTTCTGCACGTAGAAGGAGAAGCCCCACGAGGCCACCAACCAGATGACCACGCCGATCACCGAGCCCGGCGTGATGAACTGGAACTTCTGCTTCACGTCCGGCAGCACGTAGTAGGCGAGCGCCCAGACGAAGAGCGCGATGAGCCCCGCCACGGGGAGCCGGAGCCAGTTGATCACCGTGCCCACCTGGCCGCCCACCGCGTTGGCGAGCGCCGGGGTAGCGACCATGGCCGCGGCCGCCGCCACGCCGAGCGCCCCGCCGAAGAGCACGAACCCCAACGCGATGCCGCGGGTCTTGAAGAAGCCGCGTCCCTCCTCCACGTCGTAGGCCGTGTTCAGCGCGCGCATCACCGCCACCACGCCCGAGGAGGCGGACCAGAGGGCGCCCAAAGCACCGATGGAGAGCAGGCCCACGCTCTGATCCTGGGCCAGCGTCTTCAGGCGCTCGCCGAGGATCTGCGTCACCGCCGGCGGCGCCACCTGGGAGAGCTGGTCGATCAGCGCCTGCGCCTGCGCGGGCTGGATGATCACCGAGGCCAGGGCCACGAGGAACAGCAGGAAGGGGAACATCGCCAGCACGCCGAAGAACGTCAGCGAGCCCGCGGCGTCCTGCACGCGGTCCTTCTTGTACTCGTCCTTCAGCTTGATCAGGAACTTCTTCAGCGGGACGTCGCGGCCAGGGATCTTCAAGTTGCCCTCCCTCCTTCCCGACAGAGGGTGTGCACGCACGGCCCGGGGCTTCCATTCGCGGCGCTCTCCCGCGCGCGGGGCAGCCGGCCGTCCGAGCGCGTTGAAGGGACGGGCTTCTGGCCGCCCTCCGGGGCGTTTCAGCGGCGTTCCTTGCGGCCCTTTTTCGAAAAGGTAGGGTGCGCGCCGACATGGGTGACCAGAAGATGAAACTCCACAACCGTCTCGCTCGCGCCTACGCGGATTTCGTGGTGCGCCGGCCCGGCACGGTCCTCGCCGTCCTCGCCGTGCTGCTCGCGGGCGCCATCTTCGGCACCACGCGGCTGGGGCTGAACACCAACCAGCTCGACCTCATCTCGCAGGACCTGCCGCAGGTGCAGGACGTCCAGCGGATCGTGGACATGGTGGGCGGCACCGGTCACCTGATGCTCACCATGCGCGGCGACGACGAGGCGCAGCTCAAGGCGGTGGGCGACGACATCGAGAAGATGCTCGTGGCGGACACCGAGCACGTCCGCTCCGTCACCCTGAAGCTCCCGGTGGAGTTCATCCAGGAGAACATGGTGCTCTTCGTCGCCACCGAGGACCTCGAGGAGGTCAAGGGGCGCATCAACAAGTACATGCGCGCGTTGATCCGCGCCAACAACCCGTTCTCGTTCGACCTCGGCGCGCAGCCCCAGAAGAAGGAGCCGCCTCAGCTCGACGTCGACGACATCGTCGGGAAGTACAGCAAGATCGGGAAGCGGAGCATCGTCGACGATTACCAGATCAGCAACGATCGCAAGATGATCATGCTGCTGGTCAAGCCCATGTGGAACGCGCCCGAGCTCGGCAAGACCGAGGCCTACGTGGAGCGGCTGCGCGGGCAGCTCGAGGCCTACGCGAAGAACAACGCGCACGGTGTGAAGGTGGTGGAGGACTACGCGCCGCTGGACATGCCGGACGGCGTGCCGGTCACCGGGAGCATCGCGGCGCAGAAGTACCAGGCGGCGGGCCCCGAGGTGAAGGTCGCCCCGGAAGGGACGATCACCTACGGCTTCACCGGCTCGTACAAGACGGTGGTGGACGACTC
>CAZCWA010000284.1:0-6801 GCA_964502265.1 uncultured Myxococcaceae bacterium
AGGGTGATCCGGTCCAGCGTCACGTCCACCTGATCGATGGTGATGTTGGCCTCGGCGGGGATGCGCTGGGTGAGCTCGGCGAGGAGCTGCACGGCAGAAGTCTTCGGCACTGCGGCCGCGGGGCTCTCGGCACCCTGGAGCATGTTGATGGCGAGGTCGAAGTTGCGCTCGCACCGGCCGATCACCCGCTGCGTCGTCTCGCAGAGCTGATCGTGGAGCACCTCCTCGCGCTGGGCGAGCAGCGAGTTGCGCACCACGCCCGCCGCCACCAGCAGCACCATCAGCACCGCCGCGAACGCCGCCAGCCGGCCCACCCGCTCGCGCGCGTAGTCGTACTGGCCCTTGAAGCCGAACTCGCCGCGGCGGAGGTTGAAGCGCGGCGCCCGGTTGCCGGTGGAGGCCCCGCGCATCGCCAGCGTCCAGGCCTGGGCCAGGTCCGCCGCGCTGCCGTCGCCGCCCGCGCTGACCAGATCCGCAGGCAGCGGGAGGAGCTCACACGGCATCGCCAGATCGCGCGCGAGCTGCTCCTCCAGCCCCGGCATCCGCGCGGTGCCGCCGCACACGTAGACCCGCGTCACCTGCCGCCGGGTGCGCGCCGTGTAGGACTTGAAGGTCTGCCGCAGCTCGCGCAGCACCGGCTGCAGCCCGCGCACGAACGCCGCCGCCGCGCGCTCCGCATCCGGACCCACGATGTGCGAGCCCAGCGCGCCGTGCGTCTCCTTCCACGCCTCCGCGTCGGGCAGCGGGATCTGGAACTCGGTGGAGAGCGCGCGGGAGAGATCCTTGCCGCCGCCGCTGAACGTCCGCGCGGCCTCCGCGGGTCCGCCCATAGCGCCGATGCAGACCGAGGTCCGCTCGTGCCCGATGTCCACGATGGCGATCGCGGGCGGGCCGGAGGGGGCGGTGGTGACCTGCGTCACCTCGGTGGGCTCGCCCACCGCCGGCTCGGGGCGCATGGCCGGAGCGGGAGCGGAAGGCGCCCCGACCAGGGGCAGCACGTTCTGATACGCGAGCGCGGGGTGGGTGACGACGCGCGGATCGAGGTTCACCGCCTCGAGCGTCCCCAGCAGCGAGCGCAAATCGTCCTTGCGGAGCACGCCGACGATCAGGTCCGCCTTCCGGTTCGCATCCTTCGAGGCGATCGCGGAGGTGGGCTGGTAGTCGTAGACGACCTCGTCGAGATCGAACGGGAGCTGGCTCTCCACCTCGTACGGCAGCGCCTGCTCCACCCGCTTCGGATCGCTGAAGGGGAGGGTGATGACGTGCGTGGCCAGCGTGGGCCCCGGCAGCGCGACCACCACCTGATCGAACTGCATCGGGTGCTTCTCGTTCAGCTCGCGCAGCGCCGCCTCGAGCGTCTCCGCCTTGCCGCCTTCGTTGGACCGCCGCACGCGCGCCACGGCCTTCGCCGCCTGACCGCGCATGGACGCATCGAAGAGGACGGCCTTCACCGTGTGACTGCCGATGTCCAGACCCAGGATCCGGGCCATTACTCCTCCCTCCAGTAGACGAGCTGACCCAACTGACCCTTGTCCATCCGGACCACCGCGGTGATCTTCTTGCGGATCGCGCCGGCCTCGCCGGTCGCGGTGATGGTGAAGGTGTTGTTCTTGTCGCTCAGAAAGTTGTTCCCAGATGCGCCGGCGAAGTCGCCGCGCACCGCGATGCCGTGCATCTGCAGCACCGCGATGAAGTCCTTCACCGACATCCCCAGGAACGAGAACATCCGCGCCTGCTGGATGGACTGGATCACCTGCGCCACGAAGAGCTCGTCGCGCAGCCTCGGATCGGGCCTCGCCGGATCCGCCGCCCGCATGATCGCGCCCCAGAGCAGGATGGGATCGTCGGTGTTGATGTTGGCCGCGCGGTTCGGGTCGCCGTAGACGGTGAAGCGGTCCCGGAAGACGTTCATCATCCGGTCGTTCACCCCGTGGACCATGAAGACCTCGTCCAGCGAGTCGTAGCGCGCGTTCTTCGCCTGGTAGCGCGGCGTGTAGCGGGCGTAGTCGCGGTTCTCGTCCGCGAAGCCGGGCACGAACTGGGCGCGCAGCCCGTCCGTCTGGATCGACGAGGCCACCTGGTCCTGGTCCATCCAGTCCTTGAGGTTGATCAGGAGATCCTGCGGCGTGATCCGCACCCCGTTGGAGTCCTCGCGCTCGAAGAGGAAGTCGAACTGCTTGTCGCCGAGCACCGCCAGCGCCTGCTCCAGCAGTCCGTTGTTCGGGATCTCGAGGGCGTTGAGGTTGATCTTCGGCTCCTCGGCTTCGATCTGCACGTCGAAGCAGCCGGTGAAGGTCCCGAAGTCGCGGTGGTCCTGGGGGAGATCCTCGGCCTCGTCTTCACCGTCCACCGCCGCCCTGCGCCCGAGCGACTCGCTCACCCGCTCCCGCGCGAGGTCGTCCCCCTGCGGCGAGACCAGGCCCTGCAGCATGTAGCAGTCGACCTTCGCCATCTTCCAGATCTGGATGGATGGCGTGGAGGGCATGGGCGGACCGCCTGCTCCCGGGGCGCCGGGCAAACCGCCGGTGGCACCGCCGCTCAGACCCGCCAGCGGCCCCAGCATATCCATCAGGCCCGGCGGGAGCTGGATGTTGTCCACCTGCTTCTGGAACGAGAGCACCAGCCGCGACAGGCCGATGCCGCTGCGCGCGAGGTAGTACGCCCGCATGTCGTCGCGCTGGTTGCCCGCCATCTGGAGGTCGACGCGGCTGGTGTAGAGGAACTCGGTGGCCACCGCGGTGAGGACGGCGATGGAGATGATCGCCACCATCAGGGCCACGCCCCGCTGACGCTTCTTCGCGCGGGCCGGCGTGCGCACCGCCGCCTTCGCGCCGCTGCGGCCCTGTTCGCCATTCTGGAGGATGCGGCGGAGGTTCAATGCGTTCCCGAGGTTAAGGGGGAGGTCAGTTGTAACGGTCCAGCTCGGTGTTGAGCATCACGCGGACCTGGGTGAAGTACTTCGCTTCCTTCCCGTTCTCGTCCAGCGCGGTCACGGTGATGCGCACCCGGGTGGGGAGGATGCTCTTGCGCTCCAGCCTGCGCGTGTCCCACTCGCGCTCCCACTCCTCGCGCTCCGAGTCCCAGTACTCGAACTCGATGCGCTTCACGTCCTCGAGCAGCACGTCCTCGCTGCCGCCGCGGTCCATGCGGTCCTGCACGATCGGGTTGGCGCGCCGGACCAGATCCTGCCGGCCCTTCGCCTGCGGCTCGGTGGAGGCCTGCACCCTGTACTCGATGACGACCTGGTCCGACTCCTTGGCGTCCTGGTGCAGGCGCTGGTGCGAGAAGGAGCTGAAGGTCAACCGCTCGTTCTGGCCGATGAAGTTGGTGGGACGGTCGTTCTGATCGCGGTAGCGCGCCGCGTCGTACCGGTCGCTCACGAAGGCGGAGCCGATCTCGCGGGTCATGCGGGAGAACGCGGTCCGGATCATCCGGTACTTCTCCGCCTCGCCCTCCACCACGTCGCGCGCGGTGAAGGTGGTGTTGAAGGCCATCGCCACCATCGCGCCCATCAGCGAGACGATGCCCACGGCCACCATCACCTCCACCAAAGAGAGGCCGCGCTGCGAGCGGCGCGCGTGCACCGGAAGCCTCATCGGAAGATCCCCCGCTGACCGCCCGGGATCTGCGGCATGCGCGGCGCTGACAGTCCGCCGGGGACGCCTCCGCCGGGCAGCATCGGGTTGGCGCCAATCCCGCTGGACTGGGTCTGCCGCTGCGAGAGCGGCTGTCCGGTGGTGGGGTGGCACATGCCCACGCCGCTGCGGCACTGGACGGGGTTGGGGACCACCTGATTGGTCGCGGGATCCACCCACTGGGTGGTCGTCCCGGGCGGGTTCTGACCACCCGGACCCGACGCGCCCCCGCTGCCCGTGTTGCGATCCGAGCCCGGTCCGGTGGAGACCACGTGCGTCACGAGGTCGAGGCTCTCGGTCTGGTTCCCGTCCTTCCAGTAGACGGTGAGGTGCACCTCGCGCACGGTGTTGCCGATCTGATCCGCGAGCTGCTGGAACTGGGTCTGCATCAGCGGCCCGGCGAGGCCCGCCAGCATCCCGCCCATCCCGCCTGCGCCCGGGGTGATGCCGCCGTTCGCCTCCGCCGCGCCCTCCGGCATCGCCCCGCCGAACAGCGCCGCCAGCGGGTTGCTCGGATCCGAGCCGTCCAGCGGCAGGTTGAACACCGCGGCCAGAAGCTGCTCCGGCGGGATGCCCTGCGTGTCCGGCGCGAGGATCTTCGCGCGCCACCGGAAGCCCGGCCAGCCCTCGCGGGAGAAGTCGCCCTCCAGCTCGCGATCGTCGGTCTGGAAGCCCTCGTCGAAGAGCTCCTGCTCGATCTCGGTCATCTGCGAGCGCGCGAGCAGCGTGGCCACGGTGAGCTTCTTCCCGTACGCGTGCATGCTCACCGCGCCCGCGGAGAGATCGAAGATCGCCATCAGCGAGAGCGCGAGGATCCCCAGCGCGACGGTGGCCTCGAGGAGCGTGAACCCCTGGTTGGAGCGAGAGCGCTTCATGATCTGGGGACCTCCTTCCTCTCCGGCAGCACCTCGGTCTTGCCGGTGAGCGGCGAGACGGAGATGGTCCACACGTTGTCGCCCTGGCTGACGAAGATCATCGCCCGCTCGGTGTAGCCCTGCGGGTAGAAGTACAGCCACGCCACGCCGCTCGTCACCGGCTCGCGCTGTCCGCGGGTCCAGACCTCGATCTGGACGTCCGGCGGAAGGTCGATCCTCCCGGTGCCCTCGGGCTGGAAGGCGCTGAAGCTGTGCCCGTCCGCGCGCGCGCGCTCCTGCGCGAACATGCTCTGCAGGGACGGGTCGTTGGCGAGCCGCCAGTCGCGGTCATCCGCTGGCCTGCGCGTCGCCCCGCGCGCCTCGTCCACGCGCGCCTGGTTCGCGTCCCGGATGGCCTCGTCGCGGTTGCGCGAGGTGGTGACCGCGCCCTCCGCGCACTCGGTCCGGTAGACGATGGGCTCCTCGTCGCTCTCGGGGAGCTCGAACGTCATCCGGCAGGTGCGGCCGGACAGCGCCGCCTCCTGGTACAGCGCCCGGATGGTGGCGGCGATCTCGCTGGTGGCCTTCTTCGCGTTGGCGCCGAAGACCTGGTTCAGCGTGAGGACCACCGCCGCCATCAGCACGGCGAGGATCCCCAGCGCGATGGTGACCTCGACCAGCGTGAGGCCACGCCTGTTCGAGAACATCCTTCTGCGCATGGGGAGTCGCTTCACCGTGACCTGGATCTCTGGAGGAAGCCCGCGCTACTGCCGCGCGGTGGCCGCCCTCCGGTTGGAGATGTCCGCGTTCTCGCCCTCGCCGCCAGCCTGCTTGTCTGCGCCGTAGGAGATGATCACCGGCCGGCCACCCTCGAGCATGTACATGTACGGCTCGTTCCACGGGTCCATCGGGATCTCCTGGAGGTTGTTGGTCTCCACCAGCGCGCGCAGCCCCGCGGAGGTGTCCGGGTAGGTGCCCTTCTTCATCTTGTAGAGGTCGAGCGCGTTCTGGATGTTCTTGATGTCCGCGTGCGCCCGCTCCACCCGCGCCTCACCCAGCTTCGGGATCACCGCCACCGCCACCGCGCCGGTGATGAGGCCGATGATGGTGATCACCACCATGATCTCGACCAGCGTCATGCCCAGCCCTCGGCGCTTGCCCTGGGCCCTTGCCTTCCGCTTCTGCGCGGCCAGCGTGTTCTGGAGCTTCTGAATCATCGTCACTTTGCCGTCTCCTTCTGGGCGTTCCGATTGCAACGGCCACGCCATGCTTCGTTATTTCCCGGCGCTGCTCTCCACCGCCACCACCTGCGCCGCCGGCGCCTGCGAGCGGAGGATGAGCGAGGCCCCCGTCCCCAGCAGCGCCGCCGCGACCAGCGCGATCGTCGCCACACTCAAACGCTGCAGCCAGGCGTTCATTCTGGGATCCGGCACGGGAATACCCCCTCAGCGCACCGCGGTGTTCATCTGCAGGATGGGCATGATGATCGAGAAGGCGACGAACCCGATCGCCCCGCCCATCGCCACGATCATGATCGGCTCCAGCAACGACGTGAGCGACCCGATGCGCACGTCCACCTGGGACTCGTAGCTGCCCGCGATCGAGAGCAGCATCTCCTCGAGCTGCCCCGACTTCTCGCCGATGGCGACCATGTGGTGCACCAGCGCGGGGAACTCGCCCGAGCGCTTGAGCGGCGCGGCGATGCTCTCGCCCTCGCGGATGGACTCGCGGGCCTTGTCCACCACGTCCGCCATCACGCTGTTGGTCATCACCGCCTTGACGATGTCCATCGCGGTCAGCAGCGGGACGCCGGAGCGGAGCAGGGTGGCCAGGGTCCGCGCGAAGCGGGCCACGGTGATCAGCCGCACCAGGTTGCCGACGATGGGGAACTTCAGCACCCACCGGTCCCACACCGGCTTGCCCGCCTTGCTCCGCGTCCACGCCACGAAGGCGATGGAGCCGAAGACCAGCACCGGCAGGATGATGAACCACCAGTTCCGCAGCACGTCCGCCGAGCCGATGAGCAGCTTCGTCGTCCACGGCAGCTCCTGCTTCACGCTGTCGAAGACGCGGGTGACCTTGGGGATCACCACCGTCATCAGGAGCACCAGGATCCCAGACCCCAGCAGCATCATGATGATCGGGTACATCATGGTCCCGAGGATCTTCTGCTTCAGCCGCGCCTGGCCCTCGGTGAAGTCCGCCAGCCGGTTGAGCACCGCGTCCAGCGCGCCCGAGTGCTCGCCCGCCTTCACCATGTTCACGTAGAGCGAGCCGAACACCTTGGTGTGCGCGGCGAACGCGTCACCCAG
>CAZCWA010000285.1:0-4674 GCA_964502265.1 uncultured Myxococcaceae bacterium
TACAAGCACGTGGACGGCACGTCGTTCTCCGCGCCGATCGTCACCAGCATCGTGGGCCAGATGCTCGAGGCGAACCCGGGCCTCTCGCCGCACGAGGTGAAGCGGATCCTCATCGACACCGCGCGGCGCCTGCCGGGCGTGGCGGTGGAGCGTCAGGGCTGGGGCGTGGTCAATCCGGCAGAGGCCATCCGCGAGGCGGAGCGGCGCAGGAACAACCGATGACGAACGGGACGAGAAACCGGCTCCGCGTGGGCCTCGTGGACATGAACAACGGCGTGCCCAACCAGGCGGTGCGCTCCTTCAAGTCGATCTCCGCGGTCTTCTTCGAGAAGGTCCGCGCGGCCAACCCTTCGGTGGAGACGGTGCTGCACCACGCGCAGCCTCGCAACAAGCCCGAGGCCCCGCCGAAGGACTGCGACCTCTACCTCTGCACCGGTGGTCCGGACTCTCCGGTGGATGGCTTCGCCGAACCGTGGGCGCGCGGCGTCGAGCGCTTCTTCGACACGGTGGTCGAGCGCAACCTCTCCAAAGGGCCCGGTGCGTCGGCGGCGTTCTGCGTCTGCTACTCGTTCGAGCTCGCGGTGCTGCACTTCAAGGTCGCGCGGATCGCGCCGCGTCCGCGCAAGTTCGGGATCATGCCGGTGTATCCGACCGAGGAGGGCCAGGCCTCGCCGCTCTTCGCGCCCTTCGGGGACCGGCTCTTCGCGTGGGAGCACCGGAGCTGGCAGGCGGTGGACCTCGACGAGGCGCGCCTCAGGCAACTGGGTGGCGTCCTCTATGCGCGCGAGAGCCGCGACGGGGTGAGCAAGGGCGAGGGCCTGATGTCCTTCAAGTTCGCGCCCGGCATCGAGGGCACCATCTTCCATCCCGAGGCGGATCGTCCGGGCGCGCTGGCGTGGATCGAGCGGCCCGAGCAGGCCCAGGCGGTGCGCGACACCTACGGCGAGGAGACCTACCAGAGGATGCTGAAGACGCTCGACGATCCCACCCGGCTCGCGCGGACGTATGCGCTGCTGCTCCCCGGTTGGCTGGCGCGGCGGTTCAACGCCCTTGCCCCCGAGCGCGGTTGGAATCCCATCGCCGAGCCCAGCTACGATGGCCTCAACGTCGGCGCCTTCGAGCGGCCCGCGAACGAAGCCGAGACCTCCGCCGAAGACGTCTGAGTCGAGCAGTTCCCCGAGAAAGAAAGGCAGATCGCTGCAGATGGCACACCGGATTGGAATCCTGGCGGGCATGGAGTGGGATCACTTCCCGCTCGCGCTGATCGAACGGCTCAACAAGCTCCCCGGCTTCGAGGCGGAGCTGGCGAAGATCGACGCCACGCCCGAGGTCTTCACCAGGCGCTACAGCGTGCTGATCGATCGCATCTCGCACGAGGTGCCGTTCTACCGCTTCCACCTCAAGGCGGCCGCGCTCGCCGGCACCTACGTCGTCAACGATCCCTTCTGGTGGTCGGCGGACGAGAAGTTCTTCGGCTTCTCGCTGGCGGCGAAGATCGGCGTGCCCACCCCGCGCACGGTGCTCCTGCCGCAGCGCGAGTACCTGCCCTCGCTCGACCCGCAGCGGTCGTTGAAGAACCTCGTCTACCCGCTCGATTGGAAGGCCATCACCGAGTACGTGGGCTTCCCGGCCATCCTCAAGCCGGCGGACGGCGGCGGCTGGAAGCACGTCTACAAGGTCGACGACATGGCCCAGTTGTTCGAGGCCTACAACGAGACCGGCCAGCTCGCGATGACGCTGCAGCAGTTCATCGACTTCGACGAGTACGTGCGCTGCCTCTGCATCGGCAAGGACCACATCAAGCCCGTCCGCTACGACCCGCGGCGCCGCTGCTACCTGCCGGACCAGGGCTACATGTCGCCCGAGCTGGAGCAGCAGGTCATCGACCACGCCCGGGCGCTGAACAACGCGCTCGGCTACGACATGAACTCGGTGGAGTTCGCGATCAAGGATGGCGTCCCGTACGCGATCGACTTCACCAACCCGGCCCCGGACATGTACCCGCACCACATCCTCGCCGAGAACTACGAGTGGTGCCTGCAGCGCATGACGGAGCTCTGCGTCCAGGCCGCCACCGAGGGCTGGCGCGTGGGCGCGGGCTACAGCTTCCAGCGCTACCTCGACGGCATGGCGCAGCGCGCGTCCGGGCAGGCGGTGGCCCGGGTCGCCACCGCGCTCGGTGAGCTGATCTCGCAGCCGGCAGTGAGCGCCGCAGACGCCACGCCACAGACTTCCCCGTCCACGCAGGTCCGCAGCACCCATCCGAAGTAGCCGAGGGCCAAACCACACATGCTCAAGAATCCTCTCGAGGGTCAGTTCACGCTGGGTGTCGAGGAGGAGTTCCAGATCGTCGACGCGGGGTCGTGCGAGCTCCGCTCGTACGTGTCGCGGCTGGTGGAGGACGGGAAGGCCGTGCTCCGCGAGCGCGTCCGCCCGGAATTGCACCAGTCGATGGTCGAGGTCGGTACCGGCATCTGCTCGAACATCTCTGCCGTCCGCGACGAGCTCACCGAGATGCGGCGGGAGCTCGACCGGCTCGCGCGGCAGGGCGGGATGCGGATCGTCGGCGCGGGCACGCACCCGTTCAGCGACTGGAAGACGCAGGAGATCACCGAGGACCCGCGCTACCACGGCATCGTCGAGGACATGCAGGACGTGGCGCGCGCCAACCTCATCTTCGGCCTGCACGTGCACGTGGGCATCAAGGACAAGGAGATGGCCATGGCGCTCGCCAACCAGCTCCGCTACTTCCTGCCGCACCTGCTCGCGCTGTCCACGTCGTCGCCGTTCTGGCTCGGGCGGCTCACCGGGCAGCAGTCCACGCGCACGCTGCTCTTCAAGCGCTTCCCGCGGACCGGCATCCCGGACGTGTTCGATTCGTACACCCAGTTCAAGGACCTGGTGGACCTGCTGGTGCGGACCGGGTGCATGGACAACGCGAAGAAGATCTGGTGGGACGTCCGGGTCCACTACCTCTTCGACACGGTGGAGGTCCGCATCTGCGACATGCCCACGCGGCTGGACCACACCATCGCGCTCACCGCGCTGATCCAGGCGCTCACCGCACAGCTCTTCCTCCTGCTGCGGCGCAACCAGTCCTGGCGCACCTATCCGCGCGGCCTGATCGAAGAGAACAAGTGGCGCGCCTGCCGCTACGGCGTCACCGGCAAGCTGATCGACTTCGGCGAGCAGCGCGAGCGGCCCTACCCGGAACTCCTCGAGGAGATCATCTCCTTCGTGGGCGAGGCCTCGGCGCTGCTGGACACCGAGAAGGAGGTCGCCCGCGTGCGCGACATCCTCACCGACGGGACGTCCGCCCAGGGCCAGGTCCGCGCCTGGAGCGAGAACGGACGGGATCCGAAGGCGGTGGTCCGCTGGCTGATGGAGGAGACGATGCGGGGCGTGAACGAGCCCGCCTCGGCCGCCCCCCGCGCCGGCTGAAGCCTTCTCCGTCCAGTGTGACGGAAATGATTCAATGACGCCTGTTGAACAGGGGCCTTCGGATGTGGGATGGAGCGCTCGCTCATCCCCCCGGAGGCCTCATGCACCCGTCGCTGCGCTTGACCGTCCCGCTGGCAGTGTTCCTGCTCGCGGCGTGCGGACCGTCGAACACCCAGCCCGACGGAGGCACGGACGCAGCGGTCTCGGCCACGTGCACCGATGGCGAGCACAACGGCAACGAGACGGACATCGACTGTGGCGGCGGCTGCGGTCCGTGCGAGCTCGCGAAGCAGTGCGCGGCGGGGACGGACTGTCAGAGCGGCGTGTGCGAGGGCGGCGTCTGCGTGGACTGCGCCATCGCCAGCGAGTGCCCCGGCGAGGACGGCGCCTGCGCGACGCGCACCTGCACCAACGGCACCTGCGGGTTCCAGTACGCCGAGGCGGGGACCGCGCTGCCGGACCAGGTGGCGGGCGACTGCCGGCGCGCGGTCTGTGACGGTGCGGGCGCGGCGACCACCGAGGCGGACGACTCGGATCTGCCGGACGACATGAACGCGTGCACGACCGGGGTCTGCACCGACGGCGTCGTCTCGCACGAGTCTCTGGCGGCGGGTGAGGCCTGCAGCGACGGCGACGGGACGATGTGCGACGGCGCGGGGGCGTGCGTGCAGTGCGTGCAGGCCTCGGACTGCCCGGGCGAGGACACCGCGTGCTCGATGAGGACCTGCACCGCGGGCGTGTGCGGCGTGGCCTTCACTCCCGAGGGGACCGCGGTGCCGGAGCAGACCGCCGGCGACTGCCAGGAGGTCGTGTGCGACGGCGAGGGCGGGACCGCCAGCCGCGCGCTGGACACGGATCTGCCGGACGACGAGCTGGCGTGCACCGAGGACCTGTGTGTGGCGGGCGTGCCCTCGCACGAGCCGCTCGCGGCCGGTGAGGTCTGCGCGGAGAACGGCGGCTCGATGTGCGACGGCGCGGGCGCGTGCGTGTCGTGCGTGACGGCCACCGACTGCCCGGGCAGCGACACCGAGTGCTCGGCGCGGACCTGCAACGCGGGCGTGTGCGGCGTGGCGCACGTGGCGGCGGGGACGGCGGTGGCGCAGCAGACGGCGGGCGACTGTCAGCAGAACGTCTGTGACGGCAACGGCGCTGTTGTCTCGCAGGCGCTGAACACGGACGTGCCGGCGGATGACGGGAACCAGTGCACCAGCGCGACCTGCGTGGACGGCGCGC
>CAZCWA010000285.1:4774-6778 GCA_964502265.1 uncultured Myxococcaceae bacterium
GACGTGCCGAACGACGGCAACCAGTGCACCCAGGACGTGTGCGTGAACGGCGTGCCCTCGAATCCGGTCTCGGCCGAGGGCGCGAGCTGCTCGCAGAACGGCGGCACGATGTGCGACGGCGCGGGCGTGTGCGTCGCCTGCCTCGCGGCCACCGATTGCCCGGGCTCCGACACCGAGTGCTCGATGCGCACCTGCATCAGCGGCGTCTGCGGCATCGGCCACGCGCCGGAGGGCCAGCCGCTCGCCACCCAGACCGGCGGCGACTGCCAGCAGGTGGTGTGTGACGGCGCGGGCGGGACGTACTCCTCCGCGCTCGACACCGACCTCCCGGTCGACGGCAACGCGTGCACCGACGACGTGTGCGTGAACGGCGTGCCCTCCAACCCGCCGACGCCTGCGGGCGGGACCTGCAACGCGGGCGGCACCTGCGATGGCGCCGGCGCCTGCGTCGAGTGCGTCGTGGCGAATGACTGCCCGGGCTCCGACACCGAGTGCTCTGCGCGCACCTGCACCAACGGCGTCTGCGGCATGGCCCACGCGCCGGAGGGACAGCCGATCGCCTTCCAGACGGCCGGCGACTGTCAGCAGATGGTCTGCGACGGCGAGGGCGGCACCCTGGGCGCGGCGCTCGACAGCGACCTGCCGGTCGACGGCCTCGAGTGCACGCGCGACGTGTGCACCGACGGCGTGCCCTCGAACCCGCCGGTGGGCGCGGGCGAGAGCTGCTCGGAGGGCGGCGGCTCGGTGTGTGACGGCGCGGGCATGTGCACCCAGTGCGTGACCACCGCGGACTGCGGCGGCAGCGACACCGAGTGCTCCGCACGCACCTGCATCAACGGCACCTGCGGCATCTCGCACGCGCCGCTCGGGCAGCCGGTCGCAGCGCAGACGGCGGGCGACTGCCGCCAGAACGTGTGCGACGGCGAGGGCGGCCTCACCGAGATCCACGAGAACGGCGACGTCCCGATGGCCATGAACCAGTGCTCGGTCGGCGTCTGCGAGGAGGGCGTGCCGGGCCAGGGCTTCGCGTTCGCTGGGACGGCGTGCTCCGAGAACGGCGGCGCGATGTGTGATGGCGCCGGCCTCTGCGTCGAGTGCCGCTGGGCTACTGACTGCCCGGGCGAGGACACCGAGTGCTCCATCCGCGCCTGCAACAGCGGCACGTGCGGCACCTTGCCCGTGTCCGAAGGGGTCGTCGTCTCCGAGCAGACCGCCGGCGACTGCCGCACCATCGTGTGCGACGGCGAGGGCGGGACCCGCGCCGAGACCGATACGACCGACCGTCCCGACGACGGCAACGTCTGCACCGATGACGCATGCAGCGGGATGACGCCGGTCCATACGCCGGTCGCCGCGGGCACGACCTGCAGCCAGAGCGGTGGCAACTACTGCAGCGCCACCGCGGCATGCGTGGAGTGCACCGAGAACGCGCACTGCGCATCGGGCAGCGTCTGCACCGTGTCGGGAGCGTGCGCGGCCATCGTGCTGGGCGTGACCCCTGACAACGCCACCACGGACGTGGCGGTCGACACCGCCGTGGTCGTCACCTTCAGCCAGCCGGTCACCCCGAGCACCCTCACGTTCAACACCGCCGACGGCGCTTGCTCTGGCTCGGTGCAGGTGTCGGCGGACGGGTTCACCAACTGCGTCGCCATCGACTCGGTGACGATGTCGAACAGCGATGCGACCGCCACGTTCGCGTTCGCGAATGACCTCGCGCAGGGGCAGACCTACCGGGTCCGCGTCACCACCGCAGTGATGGGCGCGAACGGGATCCCCCTCGCGGCGGAGTTCAGCCAGGTGAATGGGTTCGAGACCGCCGGCGGGTACGTGCCGTGCCCGGGCAAGGTGGTGATCAGCCAGGTGTACGGAGGCGGCGGGAACAGCGGCGCGACCTACACGCACGACTTCGTCGAGTTGCACAACATCGGTGGTCAGCCCGTGAACTTGGAGGACATGTCGCTTCAATACGCCAACACGAACCAGTCGGCGTGGACCCGAATG
>CAZCWA010000286.1:0-6745 GCA_964502265.1 uncultured Myxococcaceae bacterium
GCCGCCGGACGCAAGCTCGATGCGGCCGCGCCTTTGGGCCACCGCACCGGTAAACGCACCCTTCTCGTGGCCGAACAGCTCGCTCTCCAGCAGGGTGGCCGACAACGCCGCGCAGTTCACCGCCACGAACGGCCCGTCCTTGCGCGGGCTCCACTCGTGGATCGCGCGCGCGGCGACCTCCTTCCCGGTGCCGCTCTCGCCCGTCAGCAGCACCGTCGCACCCGTGGGCGCCACGCGGCGAAGGGCCTCCACCGGAGCCGTCATCGCCTCGGCGCCGAAGGAGAGCTGCACCTCTCCGGCAGAGCCTTCGCGCGCCGCGGTGTGCCAGCCCAACAGACGCCTTCGCTCCAGCGCGCGGCTCACCACCATCCGCAGCTCGGCGGGGCTGCCCACCGGCTTCTGCAGGTAGTCGAACGCGCCGGCCTTCACCGCCGCCACCGCGCTCTCGATGGTGCCGTGCGCGGTGAGGACGATCACCTCCACCTCCGGCTGGTCCTCGCGCACCTTCGCGAGCAGGCCCATCCCATCGAGCCTCGGCATCTTGAGGTCGGTCAGGACCACGTCGAAGCCGCGCGACTGCAGGAGCTTCCACGCGACCTCACCGTCCGGCGCCGTGGTCACCGTGTGCTTGTCCCGCGCGAGCGCCTCCGCGGCGAAGCTCCGCAGGCCCTCCTCGTCGTCCACCACCAGGATCTGCGCCATCCGCCGTCACCTCTTGGGAATACAAAGCTCGAAGGTCGCGCCGCCACCTGACCCGTTGCGCGCCGTCACCCGCCCGCCGTGAAGCTCCACCGCCCGCCGCGTCACCGCCAGCCCGAGCCCCACCCCGCGCACCTTGCTGGTGACGAAGGGCTCGAAGAGGCGATCCGCGAGTTCTGGCGGCAGGCCCGGCCCGCTGTCGGTCACGGTGAACACCAGGGCGCCGCGCCGCTCGTGGACCTCGGCCTTCACCGCGCCGTCGGGATCGCTCGCCTGCAGCGCGTTTCTGACCACGTTCTCCAACGCCTCGTGCATCCGCTCCGGATCGAGCGGCCAGGGCACCGGCGCTCCATAGGATGTCTGCACGCGCATCGGGTCCGCGCCCGTCGAGTCCACCGCGGCGTCGATCGCACGGCGGAGCACCTCGTCCGGCACCGTGTCCACCCGCCGCAGCTCACCGGAGCGCGCGAACGAGAGCAGGTCGTTCATCCGCTGCTCCATCCGCACCGCGTCCCCCACCAGGCGGTTCACCTTGGGGGCGAGCGCCGCGTCGTCCTCCACCGTCTCCGCGAGGAGCTGCGCGTGTCCCTTCAAGGATGCGAGCGGGTTCCGCAGCTCGTGCGCGAGGACCGCCGACATCTCGCCCAGCGCCGCCAGCCGCCGTCCCCGCTCGAGCTCCGCCTCCACGCGCTCGCGCGCCAGGAGCGCCCGCTGCAGCGCGAAGGCCAGCGCGAGGATCCCCACCGCGCTCCCGACCGCGACCCACACCACGCGGCGCGCCTGCGCCTTGAGCTCGAGAGCGGGCCGGGGCTCGAAGTCGATCACCAGCAGCCACCGTTGCCGGCGAGGTCGTCCTTCCGCGGGACCGCGACCCTCCGGCCGCACGCGCATCATCAGCCGGCCCGGCACCGGAACCGCGTAACGGGCGCGCGCACCGCTCCAGCTCACCGTGCCCGGCCTCGGCACGGCGTCCGCGCGCTGCGGCGTTCCGACTGTCAGCCTCGAGCGGCCCGCCTCGTCCACCAGCCTCAGCGCCAGCAGCCCCTCCTCGCCGCGCTCGTCGAGCAGCTCCTGCAGCGCGGCCTCCTCGTTGCCGGGGCCCGCCTCCATCACCGCCGCGCGCGCAGCGGAGGCCCACCCTTCGCCGAGCCCGCGCACCACCAGCTCGCTCGCGCCGGAGACCGACCGGCCGAGGATGCCCGCGGTCACCAGCAGCACCACCGCCACCGCCGCCGCGCCCAGCAACGGAAGCATCGGCAAGCGCAGTCGCGACAGCTTCACCGTGCCCTCCGCGACGGTGCCGTTTCCGCAGCCCGAAGCGTGCGGATTCCGCAGCCCCGACGCGATGCGCCGAGTGTGGCCTGCGCTGCTGCCGAGAGGGACGCGCGGTGGTACGCCCGCTGCAGTCCGCACTGTCGCGGGATGTCCCCGTGATCTTCCATGGAGGAGTCGATGCAAAGCATTCAGCGCATCGTCACTGCAACCTTCGTGTCAGCCTCGCTGATCATGGGCGGCCTGCTCGTCCTGCAGCCCGGCGGTGCGGAGCCGCGCGTGGACGAGGACGTGACCCCTCGCGCGAAGAAGGACGAGAAGGCGGTGCGGCCCGCGGTCGATCTCACCGTCCGTCCTCCGCCTTCGCCGCGGTCGGCGATCCTCTGATTCTCCTCTTCGATTCATGCACCCGGAAGGTCCCGTGATGTCGCTCCACACGCCCCTCACCCTCGCGCTCCTGCTCTTCGCGGTGCCCACCCTGGCGCAGCCCGCCTTCGCGCAGCCTGCCGAGCCGACGCGCCTGTCGCTGCAGGAGGCGGTGGAGCGTGGGATGCGCGTGGCGCCGGAGATCGTCGATGCGCGAGGGGCGGTGACCGTGGCCGAGGCCTCGCAGCGCCGCGCTAAGGGGGCGTACCTGCCCAGCCTCAGCGCCTCCGCGGGGGCCGCGCTCGCCTCCACCGAGCGGTTCGATCCCAACACCTCCACCACGGTAAGCGGCGCGGGCGCGCAGGCGAACGCGAGCCTCGGGATGTCGTGGGACGTCTACACCGGCGGCCGCCGCAGCGCCGAACGCACGCGCACCCAGGCGCAGCTCGAGTCGTTCCGCGCCTCGCTCATCGGCCGCGAGCGCGACCTCGTGCTGCGCATCACCACCGCCTGGTACGGCGCGCTGAACGTGGAGCGGCTGGAGCGCGTGGCGTCATCCCGGCTCGAGCGCGCGAACGTCCAGCTCGAGGCGGCGCAAAGGCGGGCGCAGATGGGCGCGGCCACGAAGAGCGACGTGCTCCGCGCCGAGCTCGAGGTCTACAACGCGAGGACGCAGGGGATGGAGGTGGAGACGCTGCTTCGGTCGCAGCGCCTCGAGCTCGGGCGGCTGGTGGGCGAGCCCGGGCCCGTCGCGCCCGTTCGCGATGCAGCCGAGCCCGGCGCGCCGCTGAGCATCTCCGCCGAGAGGCTGGAGTCCCTGGTCTCGGCACACCCCGAGGTCGCCGCCGCGTCCTCCGCGCTGGAGGCCACGCGCGCCTCGGTGCAGCAGGCGAGGGCCGGCTGGTTGCCCCAGGTGCGGCTGAGCGGCGGGTACGACTGGTTCAGCCCGCTCCCGGACGTGACCGAGGGCCGCACCGGTTGGGCAGTACGGCTCGGCCTGTCGTACCCGATCTTCGACGGCTGGGCCCGGAACGAGACCATGCAGAGAGCGCGCGTGAACGTGACGGTGGCCGAGGCCCAGGTGGCGGACCTCGAGCGGGCGGTGCGCACGGAGCTGGAGCGCGCGCTGGACGAGGAGCGGCTGGCGGCGTGGCGGGTGGAGGTCTCGCAGTCGGCGGTGGAGGCCGCGCGGGAGGACCTGCGCGTGCAACAGGAGCGTTACGCGGTGGGCACGACGACCATGCTGGACCTCCTCACCTCGCAGGAGCGCCTGGTGCAGGCGGAGACGGACGCCATCGACGCGTCGCTGGCCCGCGCCATCGCCCGCGCGCGGTGGGTGGCGCTGACCGGGAGCACGCCGTGAAGGACATGAACGACCTCATCATCCGGGTCGAAGGGCTGACCAAGACGTACCGCATGGGCGCCGAGGACGTGCGCGCGCTGGCCGGCGTGGACTTCACCCTCGCGCGGAACGAGTACGTCTCCATCATGGGGCCGTCGGGCTCGGGCAAGTCGACGTTCATGAACGTCATCGGCTGTCTGGATGTCCCGACCGGCGGGCGCTACTGGCTCAACGGGACGGCGGTGGAGAGCCTGGGCGAGGACGCGCTGGCCCGCATCCGCAACCGGGAGATCGGCTTCGTCTTCCAGACCTTCAACCTGCTGCCGCGGGCGACCGCGCTGGACAACGTGCAGCTCCCCCTCGCCTACGCGCAGGTGGGCCGCGCCGAGCGGAAGAAGCGGGCGATGGAGATGCTGGAGCGGGTGGGCCTGGGCGAGCGCATGCACCACAAGCCGAACGAGCTCTCCGGCGGCCAGAAGCAGCGGGTGGCCATCGCGCGGGCGCTGGTGACGCAGCCGGCGCTGCTGCTCGCGGACGAGCCGACCGGTGCGCTCGACAGCCGGACCACGGAGGAGATCCTCGCGCTGTTCGACGAGCTCCACCGGCAGGGGCAGACGTTGATGGTGGTGACCCACGAAGCGGACGTGGCCGCGCGTGCGCTGCGGCAGGTGTTCCTCAGGGATGGACGGATCGCGCGGGACGAGCGGAGGGCAGCATGAAGATCGTGAAGTGGCTGGCAGGTCTCGCGGTGGTGGCGGCGGTGGCGTTCGGCGGTTGGATGTTCTTCGGGCCGGGCAGCGACGGCGGTGCCCACGCGAAGGGCCCGCAGGGTCCACAGACGGAGAAGGTGACCCGCGCCACGATCGCGGTGGCGGCCGAGGCGTCCGGTGTGCTCGAGCCCATCCGCGTGGTGGAGGTGAAGTCCAAGGCCTCCGGCGAGGCGCTGGAGGTGGCCGCGGAGACGGGGGACCGGGTGGAGGTCGGCGCGCTGCTGGCGAAGATCGATCCGCGCGACGTGGAGAACGCGTACCAGCAGGCGGCCGCGGACCTCGAGGCGGCGCGGGTGAAGGCGCGGATCACCAGGGCCCAGCGCGAGCGGCTGGAGGCGCTGCACAAGACGCAGGTCGTCACCCAGCAGGAGCTGGAGCTGGCGGTGGAGCAGGCGGCCAACGCGCAGGCGGCGCTGGTGCGCGCGCAGACGAACCTGCAGCTTGCCCAGGAGCGCCGGCGGGACGTGACCATCCGCGCGCCGATCGCCGGGACCCTGCTCGAGCGCCACGTGGAGCCGGGGCAGATCATCGCCTCGGCCACGTCGAACGTCTCCGGCGGCACGGTGCTCTTCAAGATGGCGGACCTCTCCTCGATGCAGGTGCGGGCCCGGGTGGACGAGACGGACATCGGGAAGATCGCGCCGGGGCAGAGCGTGCAGGTGACGGTGGAGGCCTTCGCCGGCCGGATCTTCCGCGGCACGGTGCACAAGGTGGAGCCGCAGAGCGTGGTGGAGCAGAACGTGACGCTGTTCCAGGTCCTGGTGCGGCTCGACAACCAGTCGGGGCTCCTGCGGCCGGGGATGAACACCGAGGTCACCATCGAGGTCGACCGGCGCGAGGACGTGCTCACCATCCCCAACGGCGCGGTGGTGTCGATGCGGGATGCGGCGGGCGCGGCGAAGGTGCTCGGCGTGAGCGAGGAGGCGATGCAGGCGGCGCTTCGTCCGCCCAACGCGGCGCCCCCTCCTTCGGGCAACGAAGGCGTGACGCCGGCGGCGGCGCAGGGGCAGGGCCCGGGGACGCAGGCAGGCGCGCCGGCCGGCGGCGAAAGGCGTGGGCGTGGGCGTGGCGCCGAGGGTGGGGTGGGCGGACCGCGTCCGGGCGTGGTGTTCGTGAAGTCCGGTCAGACGGTGGAGCCCAGGCGGGTGCTGCTCGGGCTGGGCGACTGGGACCGCACCGAGGTCGTGCGCGGGGTCGAGGAGGGCCAGGAGGTGGTGCTGGTGGCGGCCGCGCAGCTTCGCGCTTCGCAGCAGCAGATGGAGGAGCGGATGCGCAGCCGGATGGGCGGGCTGCCGGGCACGGGCAGCGGCGGTTCGCGCGGTGGTTCAGGCGGCGGCGCCCGCGGCGGGGGGCGGTGAGATGGGCCTGTGGGAGACCTTCCGCGGCGCCCTGGACGCGCTGTGGGCGAACACGCTCCGGTCGCTGCTGACCATGCTCGGGGTGATCATCGGCATCGCCGCGGTGATCGCGATGATGGCGCTCGGCGAAGGTGCGCAGCGGTCGGTGGAGGAGCGCCTGCGCAGCATGGGCACCAACGTGCTCACCGTCCGGCCCGGCCAGATGTTCATGGGCGGGGTCTCGCGCGGCCAGTCTCCCCTGACGGTGAAGGAGGCGCACGCGCTCCTGGAGCGGGCGCCGTCCCTCTCCGCGGTGTCGCCGGAGCTGGAGAGCCGGCTTCAGGTCGAGCACGCGCAGCGCAACGCCAACCTCTCGGTGGTGGGCGTGTGGCCGGCGTTCTTCACCGTCAACGACTTCAAGCTCGGCCAGGGCAGGCTCTTCACCGAGGCCGAGGAGCGCGGCCGCAGGCGGGTGGCCATCGTCGGCTCGGCGGTGGGGCAGCAGCTCCGCACGCAGAGCGGCGCGATGCTCGGCGGCACGGTCCGCATCGGCGGCACCACCTTCGAGGTCATCGGGGTGCTGGCGGAGAAGGGCGCGCAGGGCTTCTCCAACCCGGACGAGGCGGTCTACGTCCCGCTCGCCACCGCCCAGTTCCGCCTGATGGGCACCGACCGCATCCGCAGCATCAGCGTCCAGGTCGCGGACGCGTCGCGCATGGACGAAGCGATGCTGGAGATCGACTCGGCGCTCCGGCGCGAGCGCAAGCTGCGGCCCGGCGTCCCCTCCGACTTCACCATCCGCGACCAGGCCACGCTGCTGAACACGATGAAGGAGACCACCCAGACCTTCTCCTTCCTGCTCGCCGGCATCGCCGCCATCTCGCTGCTGGTGGGCGGCATCGGGATCATGAACATCATGCTGGTGTCGGTGACGGAGCGGACCCGGGAGATCGGCCTGC
>CAZCWA010000287.1:0-6706 GCA_964502265.1 uncultured Myxococcaceae bacterium
CGGCGAGGTAGCTCAACTGGTTAGAGCGGCGGTCTCATAATCCGCAGGTAGTCGGTTCAAGTCCGACCCTCGCCACTTGAAAGGCTCCGAAATCCCCAGTGGATTCGGGGCCTTTCGCTTTAGGGGGAGTCACCATGAGCACGGTCCTCGTCACCGGTGGCACGGGCTTCATCGCCGGCCACTGCCTGCTGCAGCTCCTCGCGCAGGGCCACACCGTACGCACCACCGTCCGCAACCCCGGGCGGGAGAAGGACGTTCGCGCGCAGGTCGCGGTCGGCGGCGGTGACCCGGAAGCGCCGCTGCAGTTCTTCGCCGCGGACCTCGAGCAGGACACAGGCTGGGACGACGCGGTCCGGGGCTGCGAGTACGTGCTGCACGTGGCCTCGCCCTTCCCCCGCACCATCCCCAACAACGAGGACGAGGTGGTCCGTCCCGCCCGCGAGGGCGCGCTCCGGGTACTGCGCGCAGCCGCGAGAGCGGGCGTGAAGCGGGTGGTGCTCACCTCCTCCTTCGCCGCGGTGGGCTACGGGCACCCGCGCGCCTCTCAGCCGTTCGACGAGACGAGCTGGACGGATCCGGCCGGCGACGACGTCACCCCCTACGTGAAGTCGAAGACCCTGGCCGAGCGCGCCGCGTGGGACTTCGTCGCCTCGGCGGAGGGACGCGGGCTGGAGCTGGTGGCGGTGAACCCGGTGGGCGTGTTCGGGCCCCTGCTGGGGAAGGACTACTCCACCTCCATCCTCATCGTGCAGCGGCTGCTCGACGGCCAGGTGCCGGGGCTGCCGAAGCTGCACTTCGGCGTGGTGGACGTGCGCGACGTGGCGGACCTGCACCTGCGCGCGATGACGGATCCCGCGGCGAACGGCGAGCGCTTCCTCGCGGTCTCGGGCGACTTCATGACCTTCAAGGAGATCGCCGCCGTCCTCAAGACGCTGGGGCCCGCGGCGAGGCGCGTCCCGTCGAAGGAGCTGCCCAACGCGCTGGTGCGGCTCGCCGCGCTCTTCGATCCGTCGGTGAAGCAGATCCTCCCCGAGCTCGGGAAGCCGAAGAACGCCACCGCGGCGAAGGCGGAGCGGGTGCTCGGGTGGAAGCCCCGCCCGCGCGAAGAGGCAATCCTCGCCAGCGCCGAGAGCATGATCCGGCTCGCGCTGACGAAGCGCTGACTAGAAGGTGAAGCCCGCCCCGGCGTAGACGCTCACCAGGTGCTGCACGCCGGAGGACGAGTCGCGCACCGCGCCCATCGCCAGCGGAACCGAGTTGGACCGGGGCCGACCGTGCGCATCCTGTCCTTCGAACGAATCCACCCGGCACGACGACGTCACCATCGGCCGCGCGGCGTCCACGGCCCGTCCCTGGCGAAGGACGCGCCCGAACCCGTCCGACAGGTGCAGCGTGTACGAGGCTGCCATCCCGGTGTGCTGCGCGAAGTTCTGGTTGAACGGGTGCGCCAGCGGGTAGAGCGCCACCTCGTGGGTCATAGCCGCGCTCCCGGTGATCATTCCACAGCGCTGGCGGGCGCGGGTCTCCTAGAACGGCACGTCGTCGTCGCCGTGCGGCGGCGGCTCGTCACCCCACGCGGGCTCGTCGCCCATGCCGCCCCCGCCGCCTCCCCCGCCCTGCCGCGCGAGCTCCTGCTCGATGGCGGCGAGCAACTGGCGCTCCTTCTCGTGGAAGCGCTCCTTCGACGGGTCGTTGAGGCTGCGGCGCGCGCCGTTGGCGTAGAACTCGAGGTCCCCCTGCGAGGCCCCGGCGATGGGCGCGCCCTTGCTCCGCCCGTAGTTGGGGAACACGGTGGGCAACCCGCCACCGCCGCCACCGCCGCCCCAGCTTCCACTGGAGACGGGGGCTGCGCGCGGCGCGCTCCGGGCAGCGGACGCGTCCGGCTGCGCGCCGATCTCCAGCTCGCCGAGCTGCACGGTGAAGCTGCCGTCTGCCTCGCGGGTGGCGGAACCGACCTGTACCCGCTCGCCGCGGGCGCCTCGAACGAACACGGGGAATTGCTGTGCCATGGGGTCCCGCTCCTACATCTGCTGCGCCATCTGCGACAGCGCGATCATGAGCCTTCTACCGCCGCGGCGGACGCTAACCCCGCAGAACGTCGGAGAGGAAGACGTACGCCACGCTGAAGTAGATGAGCACGCCGGACACGTCGACCACCGTGGCCACGAAGGGCGCGGACGCGCTCGCCGGGTCTGCGCCGATGCGCCGGAGCACGAAGGGCAGCATCGATCCGGTGAGGGTCCCCCAGAGCACCACCGCGATCAGCGACGCCCCGACGGTGAAGGCCAGACGCGTGGTGATCTCCCCGTACTCGCCGAAGATCCACTCCCAGCCCAGGATCCGGACCAGCCCCATGATGCCGATGAACGCGCCCAGCGCGAGCCCGGCCCGCAGCTCCTTGATCACCACCTTCGACCAATCGCGCAGCCGCACCTCGCCCAGCGCCATCGCGCGGACGATCAGCGTGGCGGCCTGGCTCCCCGAGTTGCCGCCGCTGGAGATGATGAGCGGCACCAGCACCCCGAGCACCACCGCCTTGTCGATCGCGCCCTCGAAGTGGCTCATCGCCGCGGTGGTGAAGAGCTGGCCCACGAAGAGCACCAGCAGCCAGCCGGCGCGCTTGCGGAGCATGTCCACGAGGCCGGTCTCGAAGTACGGCGCCTCGAGGGCCTCCATGCCGCCGACCTTCTGGATGTCCTCGGTGGCCTCCTCCTGCACGACCTGGACGATGTCGTCGACGGTGACGATGCCCTTCATCCGGCCTTCCCCGTCCATCACCGGGATGGCCATCAGGCCGTGCTCGCTGAACAGCCGCGACACCAGCTCCTGATCCGTCTCCTCCTGCACCGTGACCAGGTCGGTGTTCATCAGCTCGTCCACCCGGATCCCGGGCCGCGCCTGGATGAGCTGCCGGAGGCTGACCACGCCCTGCAGCTTCTGCTGCGAGTCGAGCACGTACGCGTAGTAGACGGTCTCCACCTTCTCGCGCGTCTGTTTGCGCAGGTAGGCGATCGCCTCGTCGGTGCTCATCTCCGGGCGCACGCGGGCGAAGCGCGGATTCATCAGACCGCCCGCGTCGTCCTCCGCGTAGGCCATCAGCGCCTGCACCTCGCGGCGGGTGGGATCGTCGAGCAACGAGAGCAGGCTCTGGCGGTCCTCGTGCGAAGCCTCCTGGATGAGGTCCACCGCGTCGTCGGGCGCGAGCAGCTTCATCCACGTCCGGCGCTCGTGCGCCTTCATCGAGAGGATGAGCTCGAGCTGCTCGGACGCGGAGAGGGATCCGAAGAAGTCCTCCGCTGTGGCGTGCGGCACGAGCTTGAAGCTCTCCACCCGTTCGTCCCGCGAGAGTGCCGGCCACGCGTCGCGAAGTTCCTGCGGGAAGATCGGCTCCGGATCGAACGGCATGCGAACGCCCTCTACCAGAGGGTCACCTCGTCCCAAACGATTCCGAACCGCGCGGCTCGCCAATGCGCGTGGCGGTCTCCGGAGTCCTCTTTTTTGACGTTCGGGTGACGCGGCGTCTAATCCCCGCCACAAGCCGGTAGCGCGCTGTAGCAGCGGGAGCAGCGCGCAGACGGACCACGGAGGGGCAACATGCAGGACTTCAGCGGAAGCGCCGCCGCGAGCGCGGCAGCGGCACGGATCTCCACCACCCACGACCCGGTCCACGGCCCCGAGGCCGAAGGCGAGCGGCGCGGCGGCGTGGTCTCCACCCACGTCCTGGTGCCCGAGGCGGAGGCGGAGAAGCTTCGGCTGCTCTCCCGCAAGACGCGCGTGGCGCAGAGCGAGTACCTCCGCGAGGCGGTGGACGACCTGCTGCTCAAGTACGAGAAGCTCGAGGGCAAGGACGGCAACGCGTGAGCGCGCTCCGCCGGCCCGCCGTGCGCAGGATGACCGCCGCCGCACCCTCCCCTCGCGCCTCCGCGGTGAGGGACGAGGGCGTGCTCGAGCTGGACGTGGAGCTCGACCGGGCCGACCGCCCGCCCGCGCGCCGCGCCACGCCGCCGCACGTGGACGGCTCGATCAAGTCGGCGATCATCCGCTGGCTGAACGAAGAGCTGTAGCGCCTAGACCGCCGGATCGATCGCCGAGTCCGGCTGCGTCGCCGCGCGGTCACCCATCTTCTCGGTGATCTCGCGGAAGGAGAGCTGGCTGAGCGACATGAACAGCAGGCCGAAGCCGATCTGCTGGGCTGTCTGGCACAGCCACACCACGTTGGCGTAGGCGATGCCTGCCCCGTTCACCAATTCGAGCGGGAGGAAGAGCGCCAGCCCGTACTTGGTCGCCGCCTGGAAGGTGCCCACCATCCCGGGCGCCGCGGGGATCATCAGGCCCGCCACCAGCACCACCAGCACCACCATCCCCTGGAAGAGATTGAGCTCGAGGCCGAAGGCCCGCGCCATCATCGTCATCCCGAGGCCGTTGGCGCCCCAGTAGATGAAGGTGGCGGCGAAGAAGCCCACCACGTGCTTCGCCGACGGAAGCCTGCGCATCCCGCCCACGAACGCGTCGACGATCTCCGCCGCACGGTCCGCTGCGCCCGGCGCCACCCGGCCGATGGTGGTGCGCACCAGGTGTACCGCGAGCTTCTGCTTCCACAGGCTGAAGAGGAGGAACGTCAGGCCGCCGCCGAAGATGCCGAACAGCCCGGTGGCGATGAGGTGGAGCTCCGGCGGGACGTCCGGCACGAAGAAGAGCAGCACCCACAGCAGCGTGGCCACGAACAGCCCGTCCACGATGCGCTCGAGCACCACCGTGGTCATCGCCGGGCTCTTCCGGATCCCCGACCGCTGCGCGATCAGATAGGGCCGCGCGAACTCGCCGAGCCGGAAAGGCAGGACGAGCAGCATCATGAAGCCGATGGCCGAGGCCTCGTTCAGCTTCTTGAACGGCACCCGCTCCATGCCCGAGAGCAGGTAACCCCAGCGCACGGTGCGGCAGACGTGGATGAGGGTGAGGATCCCCAGGTAGGGCAGCACCCACACGTAGTTGGCGGACTTCAGGTACCCGAGCTGCTCTTGCCAGTGGGTGTCTCGGAACGCCCACCACATCAGGGCGCCGGTGACGACCAGGCTGGCCGCCAGCTTCAGGAACCTCTTCACGCGCCGGGGTATACCCCTGCCTACCTCAGGATTCCACAGGCTCCCCGCGCAGGATCCGGCCCGGCCGCTCGCTCATCATCCGGACGAAAACGGCATCGCCCGCGCGCTTGCGCAGCTCCGCCAGGGCCTCGCCCACCCAGCCCCGCGCGTTCACCGGCGCGTGCAGGTCCGTCGCGCCCACCGCGTACAGCCCGTCGTCGAGCAGCGTCCGCGCCCACCGCTTCGCCTCCGGTCCATAGCGTCCGGTGAGCGCGCCCACGTCGAGCTGCAAGAGGGCGCCTGCCGCCACCACCTCCGCCGCCCTGCCCTTGCGCTGGAACTCGAGGCAGCGCTCCGGGTGGGCGATGAGCGGGGTCACGCCCTTCACCTTCACCCGGAAGAGGAGCTCTCGCAGCGCCGGCACCGGCGAACCGTAGGGCGCCTCCACCAGCACGTACTTCCCCCGCTCGCCGAGCAGCCGCGCCTCCGCCGTTCCGATCGAGGGCACCAGCCGGTCGTTCATCAGATCGTTCTCCGCGTTGTCGTGGAGCACGAGCGGGATGGCGGCCTGCGCCAGAGCATCCTTCAAGGAGGCAAGCGCCCTGTCCGTCGTCTCGCGTGACCAGGAGGCGTACTGAGGGCGGTTGTGGGGGCTCGGCGCGATCTCGGTGAAGCCCAGATCCACCAGCGCCCGCGCCATCTCCAGCGCATCCTCCAGCGTGCGCGCGCCGTCGTCCACGCCGGGGATGAGATGGCAGTGAAGGTCGATCATCGCCAATCAGTGCGTCTGCGGCGGCTCGTCGCCTTCCAGCGGCTCGAGGGTGGGGCGCTCGTCCTCGGACTCCTCCTCTGCCGCGTCCGGCACCCGGTACTCCTCACCGAGCCACTTGCCGAGGTCCACCTGCCGGCACCTCGCGGAGCAGAACGGGAACGCGGCGTTCTCCGCGCGCGGCGCCGAGGGCTTCTTGCAGATGGGACAGGGGAAGTTCTTCATGGCGACCTTGCGCAGATAACGTTCCGTGCCGGGACCGGCAAGCGCCGGCCGCCTTGCCGTCTGCCCGGCGCGGTGGGAATCATCGGCCATGCGCGCGCTCCCCCTGCTCCCTCTCGCAGCGCTGCTGTGCCTTGCCTTCGCCTGTGGTGACGGCGGCATCCGGCGCAGCCCGCGCGAGAACCCCATCCCGGAATTGACGTGTGGAGACGGCCTCGTCACCGAGGGCGAAGACTGCGACGGATCGGATCTCGCCGGGCAGAGCTGCACCTCCCTCGGCTTCGATCTCGGCACCCTCTCCTGCGACGCGAGCTGCCGCTTCGCCACCACCGGCTGCGTGAAGTTCTGCGGCAACGGGACCATCGACCCCGGAGAGCAGTGCGACGGCCAGGTGGGCCCGCTCGGCTGCGACGGCTGGGGCTACCGGTCCTGCTCGGATGGGTGCAAGGTCGAGTCGAACACCTGCCGGACGACCGCGTACACGCAGGGCCCCACCCTGCAGATGACCTCCGGTGGTCCGTCGGTGATCGCGGACCTGGTGCCCACCGGATACGCGGACCTCATCAGCGCGGTGCCCGGCTTCGGCCGGCTGCAGACGCACGCGTGGAAGCCGGCGCAGGGCTTCACCCCCGAC
>CAZCWA010000288.1:0-6690 GCA_964502265.1 uncultured Myxococcaceae bacterium
AGCGCCCGAGGCGGTAGGCGAAGAGCGGCCACACGCCCTCGTTGGCCAGCAGCACGCGCGCGATGGCGAGCCGGGAGGGATTCAGATCGAGGTCGATGTAGCGGCCGATGTCCGCGCGCAGGGTCTCGCGCAGACCTGCCGGCGCCGGGGGATCGAAAGGCGATTCGCCCATTCGCGATTGCAGCTCGTTCTTCCTCACGCCCGACCCTCCACTGGAAACGCGACCCGGGGCGCCAGCGCCATTGCCGGGCCCTCGTACGGCAGAAGCGGCGCGCCGTGGTGACCGCCGCCTCGTTCGATGCTCTTCGCCGAGGAGCCGTTGGCGGCGATCACCGCGCCATCCGCCACCTCCATCCGGCCCACCAGCACCACGCCCGGTGCCAGCACCACCCCGCGCCCGAGCCTCGGGATGCCGCGTCGCTCCCCGCGCCCGCCGAGCCCGAGCGTCACCCCGCCGTGGATGCGCACGCCCCGTCCGATGCGCGCGCCGGGGCCTATCCACGTGCTGTCGAACGAGCCGATCCACACGTCGGCGGCGAGCTCGCTGTCCACCGACACGAACACCCGCGTGGTCCACAAGGAGAGCGGCCAGAGGAGGCGGTAGACGACCCAGAGCGCGCGCGAGATCACCCTCGGCCTGCGCGTGCCCGGCTCGCGGATCCACCGGCCGAAGCGGTAGAGCGCGAGCGCCCACAACGCCGGCGAGTCCAGCACCACCTGCACCTTGTCCCGGAACCGCGTCGCGCCCGCCACCGCACACCAGGTGGCGAGATCGCCCCGGATGCCGCGCCAACCGGACGGCACGCCTGTGCTCCTGTCCTCTTCCCTCGTGGGCATCGGGCGGAAAGCTGGGCAGCCCTGCCCCGAGCGTGAAGCCACCCTGCCCCATCCCGCCCGCGTCCTGTCGGGCGTTGGACGGCCCCCACCGGACAGATCGACCCGAGGCGGGGGAAGCCCGCGGTCTCGCCGGTGCTATCGGGGCCGGATGCGCCCGCTCCCGCTTCTCGTGCTCGTGAACGTCCTCCTGCTGCTGCCCCTGGCGGCGAGCGCGGAGGAGGCCATCCCGGTACCGGCCAGCGAGGTCTCGGTGGCGCTGCCGCAGCCTGCGCCGGCGCGCAACTTCGTGAACTTCCGCATCGGAGGTGGCTCCACCAGCGAGCGGCCGCGGCTGTGCCTCGAGGCGAGTCCCCACGATCGCTTTTCGATCGAGGCGTGCGGCACCGGCAGCGGCTTCCTCCACCACGACGAGGGACCGGAGACCGCACACTTCAGGGGCCGCGCGCGCCTTCACCGGTGGACGACGCGCTGGGGACAGCTCGAGCCGCTGGTGGGCGTCGGCTTCGCGGAGGTGCAGCTCGGCGAGGACGATCCGGGCTTCCGCTTCCGCGACGTGGGGCCGCGTGGGGTGGAGACGACCGGCCCGGAGGCCAGCGTGTCCTTGCGCCACGTGCTCCCCATCGCCGCGGGCCTGGAGCTGGTGGGAGACCTCTCGATGGGGACGGTCTACCTGCCGAACGCGCCGAAGCTGGTGCGGCCCATGTCGCCCGTGCTGCCGTGGGTGAGCGTCACGGTGGGCGCGGGCTTCTAGCCGGCCTTCTGCCCGGCCTTCTGACCGCGGGCATCGCTGCTTCGTGCGAGCGGCAGGGTGAGGTGGAAGGTCGCGCCCTCGCCCGGAACGCCCTGCGCCCACACGCGTCCGCCGTGGCGGGTGACGATGCGGCGCACGTTGGCGAGCCCGATGCCGGTGCCCTCGAAGTCCTCCTCCGGGTGCAGCCGCTGGAAGACGCCGAAGAGCTTGTCCGCGTAGCGCATGTCGAAGCCTACGCCGTTGTCCTTCACCCACACGTGCGCCTCGCCGTCCTCGGTCGACGCGCCGACCTCGATCAGCGCGTCGTCTCGCCGCCGGCTGTACTTCACCGCGTTGGTGAGCAGGTTCTTCACCGCCGAGCGCAGCAGCACCGGATCCGCCTCCACCTCCGGCAGCGGCGCCACGTGCCAGGTGACCTGCCGGCCCTTCAGCTCCGGGGCGAGCTCGCGCTGGACCTCGTGCACCAGCTCCATCAGATCCACGTCCGTGCGCCGGAGCTCCGCGCGCCCCATCCGGCTGAAGGCGAGGAGATCGTCCACCAGCTTGCCGCCCTCCGCCGCCGCCTCGTTGATGGTCTGCAGGTAGTCCCGCGCGACGTCGTCGAGGTCCTTGCCCACGCGCTGCTTCAGCAGTTGAGCGAAGCCGGCGATGTGGCGCAGCGGCGCCCGCAGGTCGTGGCTCACCGAGTAGCTGAAGCTCTCCAGCTCGCGGTTGACCTCCTGCAGCTCCGCGGTGCGCTCCTCCACGCGGCGCTCGAGCTGACCTGCCAGCTCCTCCACCACCTTCTGTGCGCGCCACTGCTCGGTGACGTCGTGGCCCTGCACGAAGATGCCCGTCACCTTCCCCTGCGCGTCGCGCACCGGCTGGAAGACGAAGTCCACCCAGCGGTCTTCGACCGTCTCGTCCGAGCGCCGGCGCAGGGTGACCTTCGTCCCCCGCCCCACGTAGGCCTCGCCCGATGCGAACACGCCGTCGAGCAACCGGATGAAGCCCTGGTCCGTCACCTCCGGCAGCGCCTCGGCCACCGTGAGGCCGAGGATGCTCCGCGCGCCGACGAGCTGCTGGTACGCCTGGTTGCACATCTCGAAGACGTGCTTCGGACCGGCGGTCACCGCCATGAACCCCGGCGCCTGATCGAACAGCCCGCTCAAGCGGCGGCGCTCCTCCTCGAGCTGCCGGTTGGTGTCCTGCAGTCGGTTGGCGCG
Source organism: uncultured Myxococcaceae bacterium (assembly GCA_964502265.1). GTDB lineage: Bacteria > Myxococcota > Myxococcia > Myxococcales > Myxococcaceae > JAFAFL01. The sequence goes on from CAZCWA010000288.1 coordinate 2,794, forward strand.
CTGGAGGACGCCAGCCGCGAGCGCCTCGCCGGAGCTTCCTGCGGCCCGGTGCTCCTTCTCGGCCGCGGCGTGGGCCTCGCGCAGGGCCTGCAGCTCCGAGACGTCGACGGTGTGCTGGAAGATCCACGCCACCTTCCCCTGCGCGTCGAGGATGGGCGTGTGGGTGGCGCTCCAGTAGCGCATCGACACGTCCACCGTTCCGTCCTCGCGCGTGATGGGCACGCGGTAGGGAAGGAGCGCCAGCACGTCCTGCTTCCCGGTCTCCAGCACGCGTTCGAACGAGCGCCGCAGCATCCGCGCGCTCTCGTTGTTGGGATCGTCGGGGTCGTTGGGGAAGAGCTCGAAGACCTGGCGCCCGAGGAGCTCCTCGATCCGCGTGGCGGTGGCCTTGAGGTAGCTGTCGTTGGCGGCGACGTACCGGAAGCTGCGGTCCAGCACCATGTAGGCGTTGGGTGAGAGGCGGAAGAGCTCGTCGAGTCTGGGCGCGGTCATCGGTTACCTCGCGGGGGCAGCGTGCCGGGGAAGGGTCAGGGTGAAGGTGGTGCCGTCCACTTCGTTGGAGGAGACGGAGACGGTGCCGCGGTGGGCGCGGACGATGCTGCTCACGATGAAGAGGCCGAGCCCGATGCTGCGGCTCTGCAGCCCCACCCCGTGCGCGCCGCGGCTGAAGGGCCGGAAGATGTGGCCGAGGCGCTCGGGCGGGATGGGCGCGCCGCGGTTGTGGACGCTGACCACCACCTGATCGTCCCTCGGCTCCAGCCGGGTGGTGACGTCCGAGTCCGGCGGCGAGTAGGCGACCGCGTTGGAGAGCAGGTTCCCCAGCGCCTGCGCCACGCGATCGGGATCCCACGTGCCCTCGATGCTCTGGTGCGCGGCCTCCACCCGGAGCCTGCGCTGCGGGTGGGCGCTCTCCACCTCCTCCAGCACGCCGGCGAGGACCTGCACGAGGTCACACGTCCTGGGCGCGAGCGGCAGTCCGTCCCCGAGCCGCACCTGGGTGAAGTCGAGCAGGTCGCGGATCATCCGGCCCGCGCGCTCCGCCGACCCGAGGATGCGCCGCACCAGCGCGGTGCCGCCGTCGTCGAGCCCCTCGCGCTTGAGCAGGAAGGACGCGCCGAGGGTGATCGCGTTCAGCGGGTTGCGCAGGTCGTGGGAGACGATGCCGATGAGCTGCTGCTCGAACTCCACCCGCGCGCGCAGCTCGGTCTCGGCCACCTTCTGCTGGGTGATGTCGGTGGCGAAGCCCTCGAGCGCCTCCACCGTCCCGTCCGCGCGGCGCTGCGGCGTGGACCGCTCCCACACCCACCGCTCCTCGCCGCCGGCGGTGCGGATTCGATAGGTCGCGGTGAGCTGGGTGCCCTGCTGCAGTGCGCCTTCGTGGTGGTGCGCGAAGGCCTCGAGGTCCTCGGGGTGGATGAGCGCCATCCAGCCGCCGCCGCCCGCCAGGGCCTCGGGGGGCTGTCCGCACAGGGCGAGGCAGCCGTCGCTGGCGAAGGTGAGCCGGAAGGGCGGGTGGGGCTCGCGCCGGAAGGCCACGCCGGGGAGGTTGCCGATCAGGGTGGAGAGGCTGCGCTCCCGCTCGCGCAACGCAGCCTCGGCGCGTCTGCGCTCGGTGATCTCCGCCTGCTCGCGCAGCGCGCGCTCCACGCTGGGGAGGAGCCGCTCGAGGCGGTCCTTGAGCACGTAGTCGGTGGCGCCGCGCTTGAGCAGATCGATGGCGGTGTGCTCGCCCAGCGCGCCGGAGACGAAGATGAAGGGGGTCTGCGGACAGCGGTCGGCGCTCAGGCAGAGCGCGTCCTCGCCTTCGAAGCCGGGCAGGCGGTAGTCGGAGAGGATGAGGTCCCACCCGCCTTCCTCCAGCGCCGCCTCGAAGGCATCCCGCGTGTCCACGCGGGCGACCTCGAACATCAGCGACGAGCGCTGGAGCTCCGCCTCGATGATGCGCGCGTCGAGACGGCTGTCCTCCAGGAGGAGGAGGCGCAGGCGGGGCTCTTCGGAGGGCGGCGGGCTGGGAGCGTGTGCGAGCGAGCGCATGCAGGCGCGCGGATCTGGCAGATCACCCGGCCCGGGGCGCGGTGCCCGGCGGCGGCTGGTTCACCACTGCCCAGAACAGGCCCAGCTCCTTCAACGCGGTGACGAACTCGGGGAAGCCCACCGGCTTCACCACGTACGCGTTCACCCCGAGCCCGTAGGTGCGCGTGAGGTCCGCCTCCTGGTTGCTGCTGGTCAGCATCACCACCGGCACCGTGCGCGTCTGCGCGGAGCCCTTCACCCGCTCGAGCACCTGCAGCCCGTCGATCTTCGGCAGCTTGATGTCGAGGAGGACCACCGCGGGGTTGCCGCCCGGGCGGCCTTCGTAGGCGCCTTCGGAGAAGAGGTAGTCCATCGCCTCCTGCCCGTCCTTCACCCACACCACCTCGTTCGCGAGCCCGCTCTCGGCGAAGGCGGACAACGTGAGCTTGGCGTCCCGGACGCTGTCTTCGACGAGGAGCACGCGCTTGAGTTCCATGGGCGCGATCCGTAACTGCCCGCCAGACCAAGGGAAATCGCCGGAACTGAACTGGGGTGCCGGACGTTCGGCGCAGGACAATCCGGGCGTTCTCCGGTGCGCCGAGTGCTCACCCGGTGCCGTTGCGCTGCGCGTGGAAGGTGGCCTTCGGATCGCGCGCGGAGGCCTTCCCGGCGGCGATCACCGCGAAGCGCAAGGCCAGCCCACCGAGCGTTCCGAGGATGCCCGCCGCGCGCTGGAGGTCCCTCTTCCGGGTGGCCGGTTTCGGGTTCGGGCCGGCGAAGAGCGAGAGGCCGAGGCTCGCGGCGGTGAGGACCTTGGCGGAGTTCCACAACAGGCCGCTTCGTCCCTGCTTCAAGGGCAGCGCGACCTGCTCGGTGCGCCCCGCGTCCCGGGAGACGAGATCCGAGCAGACGAGGTCCGCGGCCCTGCCCACGTTCCCCAGCGCCCACACCGCGCGCTGCGAGGTCCGCGAGCCGGTGGGGAAGCACTCGAACAGCGCGCCCAGGCCCGCGGCGGCCGAGCACACGAAGAGCGCCGGCAAGGACCGCCGGGTGGCGTGCCAGACCGGCACCGCGGAGATGGTGACCAGCACGGCGGTGTAGCCCGACATGGGAAGCCCGAAGGCGACCGTGGCCGCGCCCGAGACCCGGGTGGCGACGGCGGCGGCCCGGAGCTCCGGTTTGCGGTCGCGCAGCAGCGACGCGCCCAGCCACGCGGTGGACGCCGCGCCCAGCCCGGTGAGCAGCCATGTGCCCATGCTCATCGGCGAGGAGGGACGGAACACCCGCAGCATGTTGAGGAAGCGCTCCGGCCGGCCGAGGTCGTGCACCAGCAGCGCGCCCGAGGCCATGGTGCCCACCGTCGCGATCCAGCGGCACCTTCGCACCAGCGGCTCCAGCTTCTCGTCCCCCACCAGCTCCGCCAGACCGCCGAGCGTCGCCGCCGCGCCGGTGATCCCGCCCACGTGGAAGTAGACCGGGATGGACCAGATCCACACCGGCTCCTTGAGCACCGGACGTCCGTAGTAGGTCGGATCCTCGTCGAGCGTGGCCGGGCTGAGCGCCGGTTCACGGAAGAGCGCGTGGGATGGATGCCCGGTCTCGCCGTCCCGTTCCTTCACCCGCTGCAGCGAGCCCTCTCCGGAGAGCGTGCCGAGCGCGGGATCGATTCCGCGACCGTCGTCCCTGTCCTTGTCCGGGTGGGTGCGCGGGAGCTGTCCGGGGAGGGTCTTCACCCGGCTCACCGCTCACCTCCCCTCGCCCAGAGCACGGCGCCCAGAGAGGCCACCGCGAGCCCCGCCGCCGCTGCTCCGAGCGCGCGCCATGCGTCCCCGTTGCGCTTCGTGGGCGTCACCGGCGCAGGCGGGAGGTTGTAGACCTCGGGGC
>CAZCWA010000289.1:0-4642 GCA_964502265.1 uncultured Myxococcaceae bacterium
GATGTGCTCGCGCTTGCTCGGCGTGAGCAGGCGGCGCGCGCGGAGTGGTACGCGGGGTCGGGCCCACGGCTGTGCGCGCTCGTCGATGAGGCCCGGGTGCGCTGCTTCGGCGGACCTGAGCAGCCCAAAGAGATCTCCCTCGCAGCGCCCGCTGGAGGAGCGGCGCTCGAGGGGCACTGAGCCAGCGCCTTCCTTTCGGCGCCTGCGGCTGGGGCACGGCGACGCGCGCTACCGCTGCGCCGCGCGCAGGCGTTCATCGATGACGCGCTCTTCGCACCCGAGCGCGAGCGCGGCTTCCGCCACCAGCCTCGACCGCGCCTCGCGAAGCGCCACCTTCTCGTCGGTGAACAGCGACTTCCCCTCCTCGAGCATCCCGGCATAGCGGTGAACCACCTCCGCCAGTGGCGCAGTTTCGTGCGCGAGGTGCTGCCTCATCTTCAGGAGCTTGCGGCGGTCGCCATCAGCGGGGGCCGCGGCCGCCGGACGCGTCACCGCCTGCAGCACGGACTCGGCCTCGTCGGCCGTCATCAGCGGCCGCCACTGGGCGGTGGGTTCGGCGGTGCGGAGGTTTCGGTACGTGTCCGTCAGCTCCACGTAGCGCACCTGCGAGCCCTCCACCGCCACGACCTCCACGAGCTGGATGCCCAGGCACAACCTTTCGCCCGGCGTGAAGACGCGGTCCTTGCGGCCGTAGCGCTGGCGCGATTCGTCGTCGAACCACAGCTCTTCGAAATCCCGGTCCGACGGATGCGGGGCCTCGCAGCCGAACTTCTGGAGCAGATCGAAGACGACCAATGGGTCGGACGCGAGGAACTCATCACCATCGACGACTTCCCCGGCCTCGGCGCAGTAGGCCTGAAGCAGCGCCGGCCCTTCTTCGATGTCCATCAGCTCGCAGCCACGAAGGAGGTCACCACGGAGCGTTCTGCGCGCGCCGGTGAAGCACTCATCCAGCGCTGTCAGAAGCGCCGCCGGCAGCCTCCCGCCGTCACCCGCCATCACCGGCGCGTTCCGGTGGAAGACCGCCCAACTGAAGTTGTCCCCGTGAAGCCACGCGGCCAAAGAAGACCCTCGTTGCGAGGCGGCCAGGCGCGCCGCCAGCTCGAAGGCCCGCGCGTTGTCCTCAGCGCCCACCAGTTCTGCGCCACGCAACCAGCTTCTCACCCTGCCCAACCTCAGCCCGCCCGGCCCCGAGACCGTGCCCAGCGCATCCGCCCACTTGCCCTTCTTCGCGAAGATCCACGCCTGATCTCTCATGAACGTGCTCCTTTCTGGACGCACCCCGACGAGCGCGCCGCGCGTTCATTCTCTCCGATCGACGGCGCGGCGCTCGCGCCGGCCGCGGCACGCATGGCGGCGTCGATGAGGGACTCGGCGGTGCCGTTGGGAGAACGTGTCCCGCGCCGTGTGCCGAGCCACCGGGCAATCAGCCCATCCAGCGCGCCGCGCGTCGGCGCCCGCGTGCGGAACGCAGGCAGCAAGCCGGGCTCAGCGCGCCCGAAGTGTGCGTGGCTGGCGCACCTCGTCCCATCCGGGGCACTCCACTAATCTTCGTCCGTCACCATGCCGATGGACGACGATTGGAAGCCCCGGTGGAACCCCGCCGTCCGGGTCGAGCAGCTCCCGCTCGCGGCGGAGGAGGGCTTCGTCCTCTCCCGGCTCGATGGCCACACGCGCGTCGCGGACCTTCCGTCACTGACGCGGCTGACGCCGGAGCAGGTGAACCGGGTGATGCGTCGGCTCGAGGACCTGGGTGCGGTGTTGCCCGCCCCGGCTGCCGCCGGAGATCCCCGCCACGAAGAGGAACCCGAGGGGGCGCCCGAAACCTCCGAGGCCGCCGAGGAGTCGCCCGACCACGCCGGCACGCACCGCAGGCTCTACGAGGCGGAGCTGCACGGGCTGGAGGCGGACGCACGCGTGGCGATGGCGCGAACGGCAGGTGAGCCGCGGCTGACGGCGCTCTGCTACGACCCGTTGCCGGCGGTCATCCGGTCCTTGCTGCTCAACCCTCTGGCCGGGCTCACCCACGCGCGGCTCGTGGCGCAGCAGCACCGGCACCCGATGGGGCTGGAGGCGATCTCCACCCGTGCCGCCTTCGCCAACGACGCCGGGGTCCGGCGCTGGCTCCTTCGCAACCCGCAGTTGCCGGCCGCGCTCTTCAACCGGCTCTTCGGCACGCGCCCCATGCGGGACCTCTATCTCTCCGCCGTCTCGCGCGAGATCCCGGACACCACCCGCAGGCTCTCGCGCGAGGCCCTCCGCCGCCGCTTCGCCACCGCCGCCGCCGAAGAGCGGGTGGCGCTGATCATCCAGAGCGAGGGCCGGGTGTTGCCCCTGCTCATCGCCTTGCCCGTCGACGGTCGAACCGCTGCGCAGCTCTGCGGCCGCACCTACGCCTCGACGTTGCTCGTGCAGAACCTCGCGCGGTGGAGCGCGGCGCCGCCTCCGCTCATCGCCCACCTGCTGCGGCAGGAGCTGGTGCGCCGCTCGCCCTCCCTGCGCACGCTGCTGCAGCGGCACCCGAACGCACCGCGGGGCTGAGCCGACACGAGCCCGAGCGCAACGGGTACGCTCGCGCCCCATGCGCGCGCTCGCGGTCCTCCTCGCCTCCCTCCTCCTCACCGGCTGTGCCACCACACGGGGTCCGAAGCCGCCCCCGGCCCTCCCCTCCGCCGGGTCCCTCCAGCGCCAGGTCGCGAAGGGCGACGCGTTGGTGGACGAGGAGCTGCGCTTCGCGCTCGTGCGTCCGGACGATGGCTGGCACGTCGAAGGCCGCGAGGGGGCGAGGCTGCGCAACCCGGATGCCGAAGCGGTGGTCATGCACGTCCGCCACGGCTGGACCGGGCTGGTGATGGTCGAAGAGGTCGGCGAGATGTCGGCCGAGCGGTACGGCCGGTACTGCATCGATGCCTCGTCGCTGCAGGACGTGGAGATCCTCTCCGCGGAGCCCACCACGGTGCAGGGCCGCGAGGCCTTCGTGCACGTGGCGCGCGGCACGAGGAGCGGCATCCCGCTCCACGTGGAGTGGGTGACGATCGTCCACCAGGGATTCGGCTACCAGCTCGCCACCTTCGTCACCGGCGAGGACGCGAAGCAGACGCGGCGCTGGCAGGGCGCGTTCGTGCGCGGCTTCCGTCTTCTCGATGGAACGGTGTCTTCGTCTGCCCGGCCAGTCCGCGCCACGGCCGATGCGGCGGGTCCGGGCTGGCGGGTCAGCGGCGGCGTCTTCGAGTCCGCTGCGTACGGCCTGCGCGTGGCCCCGCCGCCGAACTTCCGGCTGCTGATTGGAGAGGAGCTCGCTGCGGTCGATGCGGATGCGGAGTTCGGGCTCCAGCACGAGCGGCCGGACGTCACCTTCTACGTCGTCGGCCAGCGCCCACCCGCAGCGGATGCGGAGGGCTTTCGTACCCGCGAGCTCGAGCGTGTGGCGTCGGGGCTGGGGTTCGAAGAGGAGGACGCGCCCATCCAGGTTCAGTTCGCGGGGAAGACCGTCTCGCTGGGCCGCTACCGGAGCGCCGCCGTCCCCGAGGCGACCTTCCTGCTCGGCGTGCACTGCCTGCCGGAGCGCTGCCTGCGCCTCTTTGCCTCGACCTTCGGCGGGCTCGCGGATGGGCACGTGGACGTGGTGCGGCAGGCGGTGGCGGCGATCGAACCGCTTGCCGGAGCGGAGCAGGACGCGCTCGCGTTGGAGCTCGCGGGCGAACCGGAGGCGCTGGTGCGGGTGGGGCCGGACTTCGTCTATCGCGGTGGCCTCTACCGGCACTTCACGAACCGCGTGCACTGGCAGCGTCCGGATGCCGGCTGGCGGGTGCGCATGGGCAACGAGGCACCGCCGCCGTTCGACCAGACGCTGCTCTTCCTCGAGCGTCCGCGCGAAGGCCTCTTCGCCACGCTGCAGGAGAGCGATGTCCTCGGCGACGACGCGGCGTCACACCACGCGGCGCTGGCGGAGGAGATCTTCGAGGACGGCCCCCGCGCACCCGCACGGCCCCTGCGCCTGGGCAGCCTGGAGGCATGGGAGAGCGAGGGCCCGATCGAGGGCGGACAGGCTGCCCGTATGGTAACGGCGCTGGATGGAGCGCGTGCGCTCACCTTCATGGTCTGGGGAGATCCGCAGCACCTGCGCGAGGCGGCCGCGGTGGTGGACGCGGCGCGCTCGGCGCTGATGTTCGGCGTGGAGCTGGAGCCGATCCGGATGGCGGGCAGCGCGCGGGCGAACCACCGGCTCGGCTACGCGTTCCGGCCGCCCGGGAGCGGGTGGACGATCGTCCAGAGCGGCGCGTTGCCCAACGTTCCCACCGGCGAGGTGACCGCGTGGGCCCGGCACAGAGAGGCCATCGTCCTCACCGCCACGCCCGCGCCCGAGGCCGAGACCCGCGAGGTGCTCAGGGACCGGACCTTCCGGATGATCGGCGGCCGCTACGGGATGACGCCGGAGGAGATGAACGCCACCGCGCGGGAGATCTCCCTCGGCGGACGGCCCGCGGACCTGGTGCGGGTGCGCACCTCCACGTTCGACGGGTTGATGGTGCTCGCCAGCCACCGCGGCGTGGTCCACGTGCTGGTCATCTCCGGAGACGGGCGCTCGCCTCAGCACCTCGAGGCGCTGCTCTCGGGGTTCGAGTACCTCGACTGAAGTCGG
>CAZCWA010000289.1:4742-6687 GCA_964502265.1 uncultured Myxococcaceae bacterium
GGTCAGGAGGTCAGAAACAGCTCAGGCCGGCTGCCGGTGAGCCGGGCGCCCAGATGCGGCACACCGACCGCTCCACGCCGTCCGGGTAGGTCACCTGCGCCGAGCACGTCGCGCCCGGCGGGCAGTCGTGATCGCCCTCGCAGGGTCCGGTGCATCCCTGCCGGATGCAGGTCTCGCCGGGGTAGGCGGCGAAGATGCAGGCGCCACCGGGACACGTCCCGGCCGGGATGATCCCCTGCGTGCCACTGCCTGGCCTCGGGCTCTGTGGGTCGTGTTCGAAGGGAAGCCCGCAGTCGCCGAGCCACCCATCGAGCTCGGCCGGCGGCGCCTCCACGCACACGCCCGCGCCCATGTCGCACTGCAGATAGACGTTCCTCAGGACGCCCGCGTCCACGTCGTAGGTCGCTGGCGCGGGCAGGCAGTCCTGGTCGGTCTCGCACGGTGAGCCCACCGACTTCGGCGCGCCCTCCGCGCAGAGGACCTCGGGCTGGAGGTCGTAGCGGCCCTCGAAGCGGCCCTCCTGCGCGCAGCCCTTCTCGCAGCGGTAGGCGGGCAGCGTGGGACAGGCACCCGTCCACAGCGCACAGGGAACCGGGGCGCCGATCTCCGCCACCACGAGGCCGCCGTAGCACGTGGCGCTGCCGAAGCAGTCGATGTGGCAGGCGTCGCCCGCGTCGAACCCGCCACCGTCCCACCCACCGTCGAACGGCTCGGGCGGGACGATGCTCAGCCCGTCCGGAGAACCGCCGTCCACGCGCGGCGGCGGCGACCAGTAGACCGCGATGCACCCGGACAGCGACACCGCCAGCAGCGGGAGCATCACCGCGCCCGGGCGCACCCACCTCCGAAGGAACGACCGACTGGCCTCGTCCATGAAGACACCACCTCGAACCGGTCGTTCCGCGGCCCCAACCGGAGAGGTCAGCCTAACCGAACCGCTGTCTTGACCATGGCGATGGTCATTCTCATGGTTCGATGGTTCATGACTCCGCAGCCATCGCTCGTGAGGCCGGGAGGCTCGAGGCGCGGAGCGAGCGCGACGGCCAGCCCCGCCGCCTTCCGGACCTGCTCATCGCCGCCAGGGCCAGCGCCAGCGCGAGGAGCGACAGAGAGCCACCGCCGGTGGCGCTGCAGGTGTCAGGAACAGAGGGCCGGCGCACTTCCAGCACGAACGCCGCGAGTCCCTTCGCGCCCACTGCGTCCACGCCTTCGAACGCGATCGCGTAGTCGCCCTCGGGCGCATCAGTCGAGATCGTCCCGTGGATGCGGCCGTCCTCCGACACCTCCAGGCCTCGGGGAAGCGTGCCGGAGTAGAGGCGGAACCGGTGGGTGCCCGCGCCGCTGCCCACGAGCTGGAGCGTCACCTCGTCGCCCGGCTGGTACACGCCCGGCGCTTCTGCCAGCGAGACCCTCACCGCGTGCGAGTGAATGCCGAGGATGTACGCCGCCGTCGCCGCCCGTCCGAAGGCGTCCTTCGCCTGCACCACGAAGGGGAACTGCCCTGCGCGCGCCGGCGTCCCGCTGAGGATCCCGTAGAGCCCGTTGGGGTGGTCCTCCAGCGCGAGCCCGTCCGGCAGCCGGCCCTCGACGACGCTCCACGTCACCGGCGAGGCCAGCGGCACCGCGCCCGCCATCTGCGGAGAGAAGTCGGCGATGTACGGGGTGCCCACCATGCCCTCGGGCACCGCCACCGTCCCGACGACCAGCGCGCCCTTCGGCACCACGCGCAGGCGGATCGTCCGGCGCACCTCACCACCGACCGCGTCTGCCACCCGCACCGTCAGCACCGTCTCGCCGTTGGGGACCCCGGGCTTCGGCGTCCCCCCGAGCACGCCGCTGGAGGCATCGAGCGCGAGACCATTGGGCAGCGTGCCGCTGACGATCGACCAGCGGTAGGGCCTCACGCCCCCGACCGCGGAGAGCTGCGACACGTACGGGGTGGCGG